>NZ_CP037421.1:544074-804764 GCF_007748155.1 Gimesia panareensis | reverse complement strand
CGATCAGATCGGTGATTCCCACTTTGATGGGTGGGTAAGCCCGAATGCAATTCGGGTCGAGCGCAGCGAGCAGGAGGTCGCAGCTCACCAGAACAATTCATAACAGAAACACCTGCTCCAATCAGCAACTGAGCGGCACGGCGCCAGCCGCCGGTAATTAGAATCAGCACTGGAGATTTTACCGGTGGCTAGCGCCATTCCGCTCAAACAAATGGGTGGTCCCGGATTACATCCGATCCCCCCGGTCCGGTTTTCTTCATTTAAGGAACTCACACACATTCCAGCATTCCCACCCGAATCTTTTCGTGCCTTTCGTGTTTTTCGTGGTAGAAAAAATCCCACGGTTGTGACGCCGCACCTCCTCCCGTAAAGTAAACTCTAGTCCGTCTCCCCTTACGATTCGCAAGGCACCAACATGATTCCCGAAACCAATAACCTGCTCACCCCATTCCCAACACCACCCGATGAGGAAATCTTCGAAGAACTCTTCCGTGGACGGTCCTGCCGCGTGGAACGGATCATCTCTACCGGCCAGGCCACGCGGGAAGGCCAGTGGTACGATCAGGAACACGCCGAATGGGTCGTCCTGCTGTCAGGCTCGGCAGTCCTCCGTTTCGAGGGGGAAACCGAGGGGCGAACCCTGATTCCCGGCGATGCAGTGAACATTCCCGCGCATTGTCGGCACCGGGTCGAAGCGACCGCCGCCGACCGGGAAAGCGTTTGGCTTGCAATCCACTATGAGCCTGTCGAGAATGGATAAATCAACATCTGGTATCAGATCACTTCAATTTCAAATAGATTACAGGAAAGACATTCAGACTGATGAAAAAGAATCCGGTCAAAGCTGCATTGAGTGAGGGGAAACCCCAGGTAGGAACATGGCTCTCATCCGGGGATGTAATGATGACCCGCCTGATGGCCCGCGTCGGGTTTCCCTGGCTGACGGTCGACATGGAACACTCCCCCATCGACTGGTCACAGGCCGGGCTCCTCTTCGGTGCCATCGCCGATGCTGGCTGCGTCCCCCTCTGCCGCGTTCCCCTCGGAAAATATGAACTCATCAAGCGGGCCCTCGACGCCGGTGCCCACGGCATTGTCGCCCCGATGATCAACACCGTCGAACAGGCCAAAGCCGTCATCGATGCCGTGAAATATCCGCCCATCGGCAACCGTTCGGTCGGCGGTGTACTGCACGCGATGAACTTCGATGCCACCGCGGGCGACTACTACAAATACGCCAACGATGAAATCCTCGTCATTCTGCAAACGGAATCTCCCGAGGGTGTCGAGAACGCCGAAGAGATCTACAGCCTCGACGGTGTCGATGCCATCTTCGTCGGTCCCAACGACCTGACCTTCCAGATGAGCAAAGCGACCGGCGTCCATCCTTCGCCCGATGAACTGGAAGCCATGCTGCAGCGGATTCTGGAAACCGGCAAGAAGACCGGCACCCCCGTCGGCCTGCATGTGCAGACGGTTGAAGCGGTCGAACAACGGATCGCGGAAGGTTGGCGGTTCATCGCCTGCGGCAGTGAGGTCAAATTCATGGTCAACGAAGCACAGCGGATCGTCACCGGCCTGAACCTCAAGTCCGACACCGCCGACCTGGCCCGCTATTAAATCCAACGCGGTTCAGCAAAAACAATCAGAGGCCATTCCTCCCGGGAGTGGCCTCTTTTGCTTGCGCGAGATAGAACCAGTTATTCTGCGCCGACCTGAATAATCGTGCGTTCCTGGTGTGTCCCTTTCAACAGACTGTGCACCGTCTGCGACACCTGATCCAGCGTGATCACTTTCGCCCGTGACTCGAGGTCGTCCAGTTTCCAGTCGGTCGCCAGCTTCTGCCAGAGCGCGGCTCGTTTTTCGATCGGGTACCAGGCGGAATCGATCCCGTCCAGTGTCACCCCCCGCAGGATGAACGGAAACACGGTCAGATCCAGCTGTGCTCCCCCGGCATTACCACACGCGGCGACACACCCCTGGGGCTGGATCGAACGGATCACATGGCTCAACAGAGAGCCGCCCACCGTATCGATGGCCGCCGCCCAGTGCCCTTTGAGCAGCGGTTTGTCAGAGCTGATGTCAATCGCCAGCCGATCCACGACTTCATCAGCGCCCAGGTCCAGCAGCCGCTGATGGTACTCCGGCTTACCCGAAACCGCCGTCACCTGATATCCGCAGCGTTTCAGCAACGACAGCGAGAACGAGCCCACGCCCCCCGAGGCCCCCGTGACCAGGACCCGTCCCGATTCAGGGGTGATCTGATGGTGCAGCAGGCTGTCCACACACATCGCCGCCGTCAGGCCCGCCGTGCCGAGGATCATCGATTCTTTCAGCGAAAGACCTTCCGGTAGCGGCACGATCCACTCCGGTTTGACGCGGATCAGCTCCGACCAGCCCCCCCAGCGTTCGACCCCCAGTTCATAACTGGTGACGACCACTTTGTCTCCGACCTGGAACCGCTCGGAGTCAGACGCTTCCACAATGCCTGCCGCATCGATGCCGGGTACGTGGGGAAAATTGCGAACCACCCCGGGATTGCCGGTCGCCGCCAGTGCATCTTTATAATTCACCGACGAATAGACGACGCGAATCGTCACCTCACCGGCGGGCAGGTTGTTATACGGCACCGACACCACGCCGGCGGTGATCTCTTTCGGTTCCTGTTTTCTGACCTGATAACAGCGAAAGGAATTCGTCATGGCATATCCGTTTCAGAGTGAGTCAACAATGTGAGTTCGTGCTTACCACGGACCGTCGGGCGTTTCCATTTCCAGAACCCGCCAGCAGTACCAGCTGGCCACCGTTCGATAAGGCGCCCACAGCTCGGCGATTTCGATACACGTCTGCTTGTCGGGGCGGGTCTCCAGTTCGTAGATCGTCTGGATTCCGTTCTGAATTCCCAGATCATCGTGCGGGAAAATATCGGGGCGACACAGTCCGAACATCAGAAACATCTGCGCCGTCCATTGACCGATCCCTTTGACCTGCACCAGTTCCGCGGTCACCTCATCATCGGTCATTCGGTGCAGTTGATGCAAGCGTACATTCTTCTCCAGCACCATTTCTGCCAGGTGATGCACGTAGTTCGCCTTCTGTGCCGAGAGCCCCACCGAACGTAACTGTTCGTGAGAGAGCTGCATGATTTTCTCCGCACTGGGCTGTCCTTTCCCGGTCAACGAATGCAGTCGCTTGTAAATCGTCCGTGCCGCCGCGGTCGAAATCTGCTGCGACACAATCGAGCGTAAGAGCAGCGCAAACCGATAACGGTACGGCTTCAGCGAACAGACGCCGACACTGTCGATCACCGGTTTCAGCTTCGGATCGACTTCGCGCAGCTGCAGCGATGCTTCCTCGAATGTCGTCGCGTGGTCGTTCATTGCAGATTCCCGGCGGGCGTGTGCTCGGCCAGATCCGCAATCATATCATGCGTGGCCGCTTCCACCGCCTGTTCCCATTCTTCGGGAGCATATTTTTCCGAGTAGGGTGCCTTGCGAATCGCGAAGTTGATTCCCCGCGAACTGTTGATAATCGCCCCCAGCCCCTCTGTATCAAAGGCCCCTGCGACATCGCCGGCCCCCGCACCCTGGCTCCCGTAACCGGGCACCAGCAGCGGTGCGTGCGGCATCAGCGCCCGCAGTTGACTCAGCTCTTCCGGATAGGTGGCCCCCACGACCGCACCAATGGCGCCGTAGTTCCCTTCGCCGGTCGTATTCAAAGCCAGGTCATTCACCACCGCAGCCACACATTCGTAAAGCGTATGACCGTCCGTCTGGCGATCCTGAAACGTCCCCGCGCCCGGATTGCTCGTCCGCACCAGCACGTAAATCCCCGCGCCCCGCTCGACGGCCACTTTTACGAACGGTTCCAGGGTATCGCTGCCCAGATACGGATTCACGGTCAGGCAGTCGGCTGCCCAGATGGCACTCTCCGGATCCGCCCCCGCCAGGTACCCGCGGGCATACGCCTCCGCGGTGGAACCGATGTCCCCCCGCTTGGCGTCGCAGATCACAACCAGACCCGCTTCCCGCGCTTTTTTGATCACGCGCTGCAACGCAGCACAGCCCGCCGGTCCCCACTCTTCAAAGAACGCAGCCTGCGGCTTCACCGCCGGCACCAGGGGCGCGACAACATCGATCATCCGGAAACAGAACTCTTCAAACGCAGCCGCGACGATGTCCGCTTTGCTGGAATGCTTCGCTTCTGCGGCAGAGACGATCTCAGCCGGCAGCCAGTCAAAGCGGGGATCCAGGCCGACCAGAGCGGGTGTTTTTTTACTGCGGATGGCGGCATTCAGACGATCAGAAAAGTTGTGCATCAGGTAACTGCTTTCAGAGATACAAGTTAGGTAATCTTCGACATCAGAAGGTTCGTGGTTTTCCTTCATGAATCATACTAAATTGAGCCGACAATGGAATAATGAGGGTTTTTGAAATCCCGATCCGCGGCAGAGTTTTCCGTCGGCCTTACAGGCCAGAGGGAACTGTTCTATATGATTAGGATCGGGAACTCTCATTGACAGAAAACAACCACTCTGCGATCCTCGCGGCACACGAAACTCCGCTTCACCTTGATTCATGGAAGAGTCAACACAATGCTGGAAGTCATAAGCCCTTATCAGTTTAGCGAACAGAGAGCAGAATACGACGCCGGCGTAGCCCGCATGCGTCATTCGCTGTACATGGACTATCCGCGGCACGTTCACCTGGAGACTCAGGCCCGCTGCAACGCGAGCTGCAACTTCTGCCCCTACCCGGAGCTGAACCGCAAACACGCCAAGATGAGCGACGAGCTCATTGATAAAATCCTGAACGAACTGACGGCCATCCCCCAGGAGATGAACCTGCAGATATCGCCGTTCAAAGTCAGCGAACCCTTTCTGGATGTCCGTCTGTTCGACGTTCTCGAAAAAATCAACACGCTGTTGCCCCAGGCCAAAATCGCGCTGACTTCCAACTCGACTCCCATCACGGAAGACAAGCTGGAGAAACTTCAGGAAGCGAAAAACATCCAGTACCTCTGGATCTCATTCAACGATCATCGCGAAGCAGAATACGAACGGGTGATGAGCCTCCCCTATCAGCGCACGCGCCAGCGGCTGGAAATGATTCACGACGCATTCATGGAAGGCGATATTCCCTTCCCGGTGGTTCTCTCGCGCGTGGGAGACGGCTCCCCCGCCGATCATGAATTCGTGCAGTGGGTCAGCATCAATTATCCGCTGTTCAAATCGAGCGTCTTCCCCCGCATGGAATGGATGGGACAGGTCCAGGGCCTCAGCGTTTATGAAGTTCCCAACATGGGCTGCGAACGCTGGTTCGAACTCTCAATCACCGCGACCGGCGAAGTCGCCCACTGCTGTGCCGACGGCCAGGCCCAGTACCCCATCGGCAATGCCAACGATCAGAACGTACTCGAGATCTACAACTCCCCCGAGTACCGTAAGCTCCGAGAATCAACGGTCTCCCGCCTCAGCGTCGAACCCTGCAACCGCTGCACGTTTATGTAAGCAAATCAAAACTGAGCGGCACTTCCGCGTGCCACTGTCGGCTTGCCCGACAGTGCGTATCAGATAACGGTTTCCCACTTCAACGACGGGTGGCACCGTTGGCTTGCCCAACGGTGAGCGAAAAACTCTCAAATCCCCCAGGAAACGGGTCCGCCCGAATGCAGTTCGGGCCGAGTGCAGCGAGCAGGAAACTGTCAGTGTGACCGTTGAAGATGATTTTCCCTGTAGCGCCCCGTGTGATCGCCCGCGCTTTCGATAAGGTTATACGAACTCCGCTCCGAGGATTTCTCTGTTTCCATAGGAAGGAGACAATCATTCAAACGTCGCCAGGCGGGCGGGCACATAGGCCCGCACCCTACATCAAACAAGATCGAATTCTGTTTCAAACAAACGGGTGCCACTGTCGGCTTGCCCGACAGTGTAGTCCGTATCAGCGTCCCTCGCTCACGGTTTAAACACAATATCGGTCACCGTGCCAAACTTCGCTGGTAACGGCATGTTCGCAAACGCACGATCGTCGCCCGCCCGGTACTGCCAGCGTCCCGACAGAGAGAGCGCCCCGCTCGCGGAAATCAACTGAGGCACCGACGCAAAATCCGCGTCTGCCCCACTGCCGGATACTTCGACGACCAGCAGGTTCGCATCATTCAGCGTGACCACATCGGGGCCGATGACAAAGCCGTCCCCCCGCTGCTTGAGTGCCGTGCCGTTGATCCAGGCCTGCACCGTGTTCCCCGCAGCCGCAGGGACCTTCAGCAACAATGGCTCACCTGCCATCCACGCTTTCGGAACCCGGGCCACGCAGCGATACCAGCGACTGCCCGCTGTCCCTTGCGGCTTCACAAATTCGGGCACCGAGACCACCGACCAGTGCCGAGACTCGCGGAGACTCACCTTGTCAGAGAGTTGCACATCCGCCGGATTCAGACCCGCGGCCCAGTAAATCCCGTTCACCAGGAGCCGCACAAACTCGGGCTGTTTGAAATCTCCCGGATGACCCATTGACGTGTAAAACGAACGACCGCCGTCCTTTCGCATAAACGTCCATGCCACCGGTTCGACCGGCTTCCCTTTGATCTCCGCGGTCATCAGCACCGTCGTCCCTTTCGCCAGCGGCAGCACTTCATACAGCGAATACGCCTGCGGAAACGGCTTATCCGGAATCCCGGTCAGAATCGGATTCTGTTTCTGAGCCGGGTTGATGGTGACGATCGACTTCAGATCATTCTTGTGATGTCCATGATAGCTGCCACCGAAGACGGTCGCGTCAAACTCGGGCCAGTCGGCATACCCTTTCGGCGGCTCTTTGCCTCTGAGCGAAAACGCATGGCTCGCCGTCCGGATCCCCACCACTGGCTTACCCGAGGCGACATACTTTTTGATCATCGCCATCTGTTTCTTGGGAAGTACCCGCCGGCGTACACTGAAGAGCACGATATCCGCGTCCTGGATCACTTCAATCCCGGGGATCTTATTCCGTTCTTTGTCGTCCGCGAAGACCAGACTCACGCGGAACGCTTTCCCCAGGTTCTCTGCAGCAAACTTCGGCAGACTGACCTCGGTCTCGTACTCCTGCTCTGCCATGATGATCACCAGGTGCGGCCGCTGATCTTTCTTGAACACGAACACCTCACCTCCCAAAATCTGATCGCTGGTAATTGTGGGGCAGATGAATTTTTCAATGTGCGAAACAATCAGGTCGTTGCCGGTAAAGTGACTCACGTAAGGCCAGCGCTGGGGGTTATACATCGTGTCGGTCATGTCCCGCACCAGCACGACGTTCTTCCCGTTTTGTGCCATCTGCCGCAGACCGAACGGACGCCCGAGCACGCACATGTTGGTATGCACGCCGGTCAGGATCACATTCTTGATCCCGCGGCTCCCCAGAATCCGCCAGACTTCGTCCCCTTTGTCGGTAATGAAATCTTTCCCGCCGTCGATCGTGATCAGGGGAGACTGCTTCTTCCAGGGCAGCGCCGGATTCCGGCCCAGGGACTTCAGCTTTGCTGCCCAGGCTTTGTGTTCTTCCGGGTCGTCGTCTTCTCCACCATCCGACTGATCGACGGGATAAACGGCTTTCTCTTCACTGGGAATCTTCGAACACCAGTTCTCGATGCCCTCCGGAATCGGTCCGTTGAATGTCACCTGCTGCGCCCGCTGACGCGCCGGGTGCCCCTGGTAAGCGGGCATGCAGTCACTGGGCGCGTGAATGATCGTCACTCCCTGGGCACGGGCCGTCTTGAGCAGCTGATCGAGCCGCGGGGCAAACTGTTCCAGCCGGCGGACCGCATTCAGACAGTGATGATAATCCCACACATCACAGACGATGATCGCAGTCTGCCGGGGATCCCAGCTCTCTTTGTGTTCCAGTCGATGATAACGCCCCGAACCCGGGCTCGTCTCTGTTTGAGAACGCAGGCTCAGCTGCAGATCTTCCGCGGAAAGCAGACTGGAGGAAAGGAACAACAGGCTCAGACAGACGGACAGTTTACAGAACAGCTTCACGTGATGTCTCCTGGTGGCAGGCGAAGTTCAGGAACAGGATTGCCTGTCCCGCGAGGATTTCAGTTCAGTCTCTATTCTAGATCGCGCCGCATTTAACCATAGCGTTTCTCAATCTAATATACTCGGTCCAAGAGGCCCTGGAGACGCTACAATAAAACTGGACACAGTCTAAAAGGCCACCGTAGCAGAATAAAAGTCTGAAAGCCAGAAACAAAAAAATCCAGCCGGAATCACACAGGGGATTCGGGCTGGATTCTGTATTCTTATTCAGTGAGACGACGCTTAACGACGTGACTCGGCAGAACGCTGGTACCGCTGCATCGGCTGAGCGATCCGCTGCAGTTGGGCACTTTTCTGCAGGCTCTCCGGCGTGGTTTTGTTCGCGGTCTGCGTGAACGAAGAAGGATGACGGAACATCGATTCTTCGGTCCGGGGGCTGGCCACCCGATGGGCACTGGCCGACCGTGGCAGGCTGCGGCTGATCCGATCATCTCTTACGCGACGAGCACGTTGAGGAGTCCCTGCCAGATTCGCAGAGGGCTGGAAACGGGCTGAGGTCTGCTGGGGCTGATTGCTCACCTCGCCCGACAGATAAGAGACGAACTTCGAACTCGCCTTGTTGATGATCACCACCCGGCTGGCAGATTTTGGCTTGTTGAGTGGACGAATGATACAGACCACTTCCGCTTCGCCTGCCTGGTCCAGGGCTGTCTGAAGTTGTGATAGATCAGGGTTTCCGGTCGTCGTTGCTGTTGCGACTGTTTCTGTCGCTGCAGGTTGACGGGGCTGGCTGGTTGGCATCGCCCGATTCAGAAACTCGTCCAGCAGTTGCTGATTGGGAGCCGACTGTGGTGCCGGGCTCGGGTTGCTGCCTTCCGACATTGCAAACTTCATTTCCGGAGCCTGTTCTTCGACGACAGGCTGTTTGTAAAGTGCCGTCAGATTGGATTCGTCCAGCAGTTTATGAATTACGGGCAGACCGGCATACAGTCCACGGTGCTCCTGTTTGTCGACAGCAAAGCAGACACCCACCAGTTGGCCAGAACGATTAAACAGCCCTCCGCCCGAACGTCCCTGCACGGGCATTCCCGTACATTCGATGTTGTCGGGACCCAGGAAGCGGTTGAGCTCGGTTACTTTGATTTTTTCCAGGGTCGGCAGATTACCACTGCTGCAACCCAGCGATGCGACTACGTCGCCCGCTTTCACTTCGTCTGCCATGGACGCGACTTTCGCGGCAGCGACAACACCGGAGGTGGGAATCGAAATCAGTCCCACATCGGCTTCCAGGTTGTAACGGACCAGCGAACCGACATAGGTTTCGTATTTCTCACCCTGGAAGACATCGACTTCGATCAACGAATCCGTTTTGATGTCGCTGAAGATATGGCTGCAGGTCATGATCAGGGTGCGACCGACGGCACTGTGAATCACCGTCCCCGAACCGAGGTCCATCCCTTTTTTGTCTTTCACGCGAATGCGAACCGTGCTGGCCCGCCAGTTGATGATTTCTTCCTGGGGAGCCGCTTCCGCAAAATCATCGTTGGCGGCATCGCCAAACTGAGCACGGATTACGGGCTCTTCTACAGGTACGGAGTCATCTTCTGATTTGTTTTTTCCGAAGAACGGGAGACTGAACCCGCGGGATTTCTTTTCCGGTTGCTTCTGATTCTGTGCCAGCTGGATCGGTGCTTCTTCAGCCTGGCTGCTGCGATCATTGGAAGCGAACACGACCGGATTACGCGGCTGCGAACGTTGGGGCTGAGCCGGTTCTGCTGCAGGGATCCGGGCCAGCATCCGACGCAGGTTGCTTTCCGTCGTGGCACCGACCGAACGGGCCACTTCTTTCCCTTCCACCACCAGCACGAATGCCGGAATACTTTCAACATTAAAACGCCGTGCCAGATCCGGTTCCTGGTCAACGTCGACTTTGCGGATCGGATGGCCTTCACGCTTCAAACGTGAAACCAGCGGACTCATCTTCTGACACGGGCCACACCAGGTTGCAGTGAAATCCAGCAGCACTCCTTTGGGCGTGGCTGCCAGTGCGGAACCTGTCATCGTCAGAAAAGTGAATACGAATGTCGCTAATAACCTCATCTACCAACTCCTCACAATCGTTGGTTTCAACGCGCAGAGCGTTTTGAAATTTGAGAAAGGGGTATCTGTTCGGTGCTCGCCTCGAGAAGCGGAAAACACTCTCAGGACAGAGCGGACAACCAGCAAGGCTGTCACGTGCAGAGAAGCAGTGCGCGGAGATTGCAGAACAATCCCCGTGTGAGTGAAAAACTGCTTGAGCCCCCTCTCGCTTAGAAGAGATTCGACAGTTCGATAATTCACGGCCGGGCTGATCGCTTCAACCGGCGATATGTGTGAAATCAGCTTCACGTTGCGGCTTCCATGCCTGGGGTCTGGTTCCCCACGAAAATGGGGAATCTGGGTCGGTTTGGGGTGAATCGCGTCCGGTCTTCCATAACCGCTGACTTTGATTCGAGTGAATTGTCTGTTCCGTACTTAATGTACTATGAATTAGAAACGGGATTCAGAATCCCATTTGTGACGGGTCGTTTAAAATCACGCAGCTCGCGTACCAGAATCACAATTTATTTTGCGAAAAATCAGCGAGAACGCGTAAATACCTTAAAGATTATTCCTTGTAAATAGGATTTTCCGTGGAAGCTTTTACAATTGCGGCTCAGAATCGCCGATTTCGTGACTTTTTTGCAAGACATTGTAATTTTTACGCGATTTTCGAGTTTTTTCGGCCCCATGAACGGAGACCGATTTTGAAGGCAGAAGGGGTCTAATCACGGGGAATTTGTCAGGACAGGAAAACTGGTTGTGTACTTTCTGGCCTCGCGGGAACTATAATAGACTGTGGTGCCTGTCAGGTATGACACTGGTAACAGGTGCCGTGTTGTTTTCACATAAGTATATTTTGTGAAACAACTTAGACCCCTGGAGAGGTGAGACACCTCTCAGACACCTGCCTTGCACACAATGACAGTACCTCTGTCAGTCTGCTGACATCACAATAACAAGCATCCCCAGCCTCCTGATACGGTTTGACAGATCATCATCGCCGGCCATCAGAATCTGGGAAACGTAATTCAACCCGACATGCATACACACGAAACACGATCGACGCTCATGAAACAGTTCTCACCCCTGCTCCTGGTTCCCCTGCTGCTCCTGACTGTCGGCTGTGGCAAACAGGATGAAATTCATTCCTACGATGTCCCGAAAGAAGCACCTGAGCTTGGCCCGGCTCACGCCGCTGCGGAAGCCACACCGACCCGCATGCTGGCCGCCATCCTGCCCGGCGACGGACAGAACTGGTTCTTTAAAATGACGGGCGCCCCCGATCAGGTCGCTCCGCAGTTCGCGAATTTTGTCGAATTTCTCAAATCGGTCACCCTCAAAGCGGGTCAGCCCGAATGGAAGCTTCCTGCCGACTGGACCCAGGAACCAGGGCGTTCCATGCGTTTCGCCACCCTCAAAGTCAAAGACACTGATCCCCCACTGGAAATGTCGGTCATCCCGTTGCCTCCCAGCGACACACTGGAAAACGTCAACCGCTGGCGCGGTCAGGTCGGTCTGGCCCCGACCACCGAGAAAGAACTCACAGCCGCAGCAGACACGTCTGCCGCACTCGACCACGAACTGTTCACAATTAAAGCGGGCGACAAAACGATGACGGTCGTCAGCCTCGAAGGAAAGATGGGCGACAACCCGATGAGCCGCGCCCCCTTCGCATCGGGCATGATGGGAGGCGGCGGAATGCCTGCGCCCGGTCCTGCGTCATCCACGCCACCAGCGGCTGCCTCACCAATTAAGTATGAAACACCAGAGGGCTGGGCACCGGGTCGCAGCGGGGGCATGCGGAAAGCCGCCTTCAACGTCTCTGCAGATGGAGAGACCGGCGAAGTCACCGTGATCGACCTCACCCGGGAAAATTCTCCTCTGCTGGATAACATCAACCGCTGGCGGGGTCAGGTCAAACTGGATCCCATTTCGGAAGCCGAACTGCCCGCCAACTCCGAGAAACTCAAAGTCGGTGATCTCGAAGCCACCTATGTCAAACTGATCGGCCCCAAATCGGAACAGCCACAACCGGCCATCCTGGGAGCCATCATCTATCGAGAGAACCTGGCCTGGTTTGTGAAATTCACCGGCCCGGCCAAGCTGGCAGAAAAGGAAGAGACCCGCTTCAAACAGTTTGTCCAGTCGATTCGCTTTGAATAATTCACACCCTGACCCAACCACGCGATCCTTCAATATTCATTGAGTCTGACCTTCAGGAAATCAGCATGTCCACAAATACCCTCCCGGAAACGACCAACGAATTTGCAATGCCCGAATCCGGTTCTGGTTCTGAAAACTCCTTCAATCCGTATCTGAGCTTCCTGACCCCGCTGGCCTCGCTGAAAATCACCGTGGTCCTGTTTGCGATGGCCATCTTTATCATCCTCGCCGGGACGCTGGCCCAAGTTGAAAAAGACATCTGGGTCGTGATCGACGAATATTTCCGCACCGCGATTGCCCGCATCGAATTCAAAATCTTCTTCCCCCCGTCCTTCTTCCCCAACATCGACCAGAACAACATTCCGGGGGCCATTTACTTTCCGGGCGGCTGGCTGATCGGCTTCATGATGGGCATCAACCTGCTGGCAGCGCACCTGATTCGCTTCAAGGTCCAGGGGAAAGGCAAAGAACGCACGATCGGCTGGAGCGTGATCGCCGTCGGCCTGCTGCTCACCTGGCTGGTCATCACCGGCGGCTCGAATAAAGACGGCTTCCAGGAATACTCGGTCTTCAGCTGGCAGGTCCTCTGGTGGCTCTTTGAAGCAGGCATGGCTCTCTCAGCCATCGGCAGCATCGCCCTGTTCTTCCTGATTCCCCAACACCGCAAAGTCGAACGGGGGCTGGCGATCGGTGCCGCGATCATGCTCGGCTTTCTGACCGCCTGGTTCATCTCCAAGGGAGACGCCGCCCGCTTCAGCGATGCCTCCATGCGGATTCTCTGGCAGCTCATTAAAGCCACCTTTGTCGGCGTCGTTCTGCTCGCAGGTTGTATCCCGCTCTTCAAGAAACGGGCCGGGGTCGTGCTGCTGCACGCCGGTGTGGGGCTGATGATGCTCAGCGAACTGATTGTCGGCACCATGGCCGTCGAAACGCAGATGACCATTACCGAAGGCCAGTCTGCCAATTTCGTCCACGATATCCGGGAAATCGAACTGGCCGTCATCGACAGAACTGATCCTGAGAAAGATCACGTCACTGTCGTCCCCAAGTCGATCCTGCTCAACAATCAGGAGCAGGTCGTCTCGAATCCGGAGCTCCCTTTCGATTACGAACTGCTTCGCTACTACCAGAACTCAACGTTCCGCAAAATTTCCTCACTTACGCCGGAAGAGAAAAAAGAGGCCTTTAATCCCGCAACCGACGGGATCGGTAAAGAATGGGTGGCCCTGCCCGTCCGGAACACCGCCGGCACCGATATGGGAGGCGGCGTCGATATCCCCGCTGCCTACATCAAAGTCATTGACAAAAAAACGAAGGAGTCGCTGGGCGTCTACCTGGTGAGCCTCGATCTGTCGCTCCGTGACTTTGGCGAAAAGGTCGTCGTCGATGGCACTCCTTACGAACTCTTCCTCCGTTTCAAACGTTATTACAAACCCTACACCGTGAAACTGACTGATGTCCGCAAAGACGACTATGCCGGCACCAGCACGGTCATGAACTATTCCTCGGACATCCAGCTGATCGATCCCGAACACAACGTGGATCGTAACATTCGCATCTGGATGAATAACCCGCTCCGCTACAGTGGTGAAACGTTCTACCAGAGCGGTTATCATGCAGACCCCCGTACGGGCGAAGAAACCACCACGCTCTCCGTCGTCACCAACATGGGCTGGATGATCCCCTATGTCTCCTGCATGATCGTGGTCGTCGGTATGTTCTACCACTTCATGCTCACGCTGCTTCGCTACCTGAATCGCCGCGAAAAACAGCGTGCCGAACCCACGGCCATCGAAGAGTTCAAAACGGATCCGTCCGGCACCATCACTCCGCTGATGCAGCGAAAACAGCGGAGCGAACAACTCCAGAAATACCTGATCCCTCTCGCTATCTTTATCATCTTCGGCGGCTACCTGATGGGCAAAGCGGTCGTCCGTCAGCCCGAATCCAATCAAATGGACCTCTACAAATTCGGAGAACTGCCGGTCCTCTACCAGGGACGCGCCAAACCTGTCGATACGCTGGCCCGCAACTCCCTGAGGATCATCTCCGGGAAACAGACCTTTAAAGACGAAAACGGAAAGACCCAGCCTGCCATCAAGTGGTTCCTGGACACCGTCGCCAATCCTGAAGCGGCTTATAAGCACCGGGTCTTCCGCATCGAAAACCCGCAGCTGCTCATGACCCTGAAACTGAAAAACCGGGAGGGCTTCCGCTATTCCATCGAAGAGTTCTTACCGGAATTTCCTGAACTGACCAGGCAGGCCGAACTGGCCCGCAAGGCCGAAAAAGGGAAAGCCAGCCTGTATCAGTCCCGCGTGCTTGAGCTGGAAAAGAAAATCGGCATGATCGATCTGCTGATCTCCTCTTTCAATCCCCCTCAGATCCGCCCGGAAAATGCGCGCGAGGATGTGCGCATCGCCTTCCAGCGCCAGGAAATGCTGACCCAGCGCAATCCGCCTCTGGCAATTCCTCCCATGATCAAAGATCAGGATGAAAGTAAAACAGGGACGAAAGATACAGATTGGCAAACCTATTCGGGTGCCTGGCTCAATGATCTGCTGCGTCTCAGCCAGAACAAGCAGGAAAAAAATGAAGGGATGGAGGCCTGGGCGAATATTCTTATTGCCTACCATGAAGGGGACGTCACTGAATTCAACAAAGAAGTCAGCGACTACCAGCGCTGGCTGAACCGGAACAGTGCCGCTCTGCCGCACACCAACCTGAATAAAATCGATTTCGAAGCATTCTATGATCACTTCGAGCCCTGCTATTATTCGGCAGTGCTCTACCTGTTCGCGTTTGTCCTGGTCTGTTCTTCCTTCCTGTTCGGACTGCGGGCACTGGGAAGCGCCGCCTTCTGGCTGATTGTGCTCACCTTCGTGGTTCACACCTTCGCACTGATCGCCCGCATCTATATCTCGGGACGCCCCCCAGTCACCAACCTCTACTCCTCCGCCGTCTTTATCGGCTGGGGTGCCGTGCTCGCGGGGATCGTCATCGAACGCATCAATCGCCTGGGCATCGGCAACCTGCTGGCTTCGGTCGCCGGGTTCTCAACCCTGCTCATCGCACACATGCTCGCCGGTGATGGCGATACGATGGCCGTGCTGCAGGCCGTGCTGGATACCCAGTTCTGGCTCGCCACACACGTGGTCTGCATCACCCTCGGCTACGCCGCCACCTTCGTCGCCGGTCTCCTGGGACTGTTCTACATCCTCTGGGGAACCTGTACCCCCCGCATGACCACAGCGGCAGGCAAAGAAATCATTCGCATGCTGTATGGCGTGCTCTGCTTTGCGATCATCCTCAGCTTCTTTGGTACCGTGCTCGGCGGACTCTGGGCCGACGATTCCTGGGGCCGCTTCTGGGGCTGGGACCCCAAAGAAAACGGCGCGCTGATCATTGTTCTCTGGAACGCCCTTGTGCTGCACGCCCGCTGGGGTGGCATGGTCAAAGATCGGGGCATGGCAATCCTCGCCATCGGCGGAAACATCGTCACCAGCTGGTCCTGGTTCGGTGTGAATGAACTCGGCGTCGGGCTGCACTCCTACGGCTTCACCGATGGAGTCCTGCTGGCACTCGGCCTGTTCATGCTCTCGCAGCTGGCAGTGATCGGCATCGGGCTGATTCCACAGAAAAAGTGGTGGAGTTTCAAAGAACACCAGGCGTAAGACGCACGGATTTCCGTCCCACTGCTGACGGAAATCCGTAACGATCAGCTTCCTGTTCCTGAAGCGAGGATCTTACTGGTACAGACCGGACTGACTCCTTCCCTGATCGGTCTTACGGAATCAGGCTCCCCCCCTGTTCCACCTCATCCGCATTCTGTCAGCACTCGCTTCAACCCTCAGCCTTTACCAGCTTTGTCTGATCTGATCTGTACAACGCACAGCAGTGCAAACTCAAAGCCCGCCATCTTTTGCGGTTCAGATTCCCTGCAAAATCCGTCGAATAGTCCAGAGAACGCGTCACTCTCTCCGGAACGGATTCCATGAAACGATTTTACTTCGCCTTACTGTTGACCCTGTGTGGTACCGCCAGCCCACTCTCTGCAGATACGATCGCCCCCGAACCGGCCGAGCCCGGCTTTGAAGGAGGCCAGGTTGGTGGCGATGTCAGTGAGCTGTTCGGCGATTCCGCCTGGTTCGGACGCTACCGCCCCCATGTGGGATACCGTTACCAGGCAGGCGATACTATCGGACGGGTCGGCGGACTCTCGTCTTTCGACGCTTTTTTCCCCCTGCTCGAAGGGGAAGACAGCGACTGGTTGACCTTCATCGATGCCCGCCTGCTGCTGGGCGATGATAATCACAACCTTGGCTCCAACATCGGTCTCGGCGCCCGTCAGTATCTGCCCGAATATCAGCGCACCATCGGGGGCTACATTTATTACGACACCCGGGATGCGGGCTACGCCAACTTCGGTCAGGTCTCCGGCGGGATTGAAACCCTGGGCGATATCTGGGATGCCCGGCTCAACTGGTATGTTCCCACCGGCACAACCCGCAAACAGTACGCAACTTCACATATCAACAGCGGCGGCAGCTATCAGTTCATCGGCCATTACCTGTATGGCGGCACCTTCACCCGCTACTTTCAGGCAGCGATGACCGGCCTCGATATGGAAGCCGGCGCCAAATTTTATACTAACGACTACATGGACCTCCGCGCCTACGCCGGCTGGTATCACTTCCAGGCCTCCGGAAGTAAACAGGCCTGGGGCTGGAAATCCCGCGTCGAAAGCCGTATCTCGGATATGGTCTCCCTGAACCTCAGCGTGCAGAACGATCGCGTGTTCGATACCACGGTCAACTTCGCGGTCGGCATTCAGTGGCCCAGCATCACCGGTCTGCGGAACGGGCCCCGCTCCGATCTCAAAGCCTGGGATCGCCTGGGAGAAAGCCCCGAACGCCTGCGGGCCATCGTTGTCGCTAACCAGGAGGTCCAGGATCCCAACGGCGGAATGCTCATTAACCCTGCCACCGGTAATCCCTACTACTTCATGCACGTCGCCTCTGGAGGTAACAGCGACGGTTCCTATGAAGATCCCTACGCCACCCTCGCGGCCGCTTTTGCGGACCCGCGGACACAGGCAGGCGACCTGATCGTGTATGACCACCTCACCGGATCCGAAACCGGCGACTTCGTCCTGGCACCAAATACCCAGGTCCTCTCCGAAGGGCCGACCCAGTTCATCAACACCAACATCGGTTCGATCCAGCTCCCCGGCTCCGGCACGGGCATCAATCCTGATATTACCGGCAGCTTCACTTTGAATAACGGCAGTGTCCTTTCCGGATTTGATATCACCACCACTACTGGCAGCTCGATTATCGCCAATGGCGTCGGCAATATCCGCGTCGCGAACAACACGATTCTCAATACCACGGTCTCTTCAGCCTACCCGGCCATCAGTCTGTCCAACCTGACCGGTTCCGTCACCTTTGATCAGACAACACTCTCCAAAACCAATGGAACCGGCCTGAAGATTTCAGGCGGCAATGCTGACATCACCTTCACCAACAGTCCCATTACCGCCAACAGCGCCACTTATGCAGTCAACATCCAGAACGCCGGCGGTTCTGTCCACCTGGGTCAGATTAACGGCACCGGAGACACGTTTGATGCGTATGTCGTCAACAACACGGCTGATATCACCATCGACGAACTTAACAGCACCGGCGCCACCAGCCTGCCTTTCACGGTCCAGAATAACTCCGGCAGCTTTACTCTGAACGGCGGTACGATCGCCAACAGTGCAGCTTCCGGTGGCCAGATCGACGGTTCCCAAAACGTAACCGTTCGAAATGTGACGTGGAATTCACCGGGAGGTCACGGCTTGAGAGTCACCAACTCCTCGAACCTCACGATTTCGAATAACACAATCAACAACGCTAACTTCGATGGGATCTATGTCCTCAACAGTTCCGGCAACATTACCATCAGCGATAACAAAATTCACAGTATCCTGACGGCCTTTGATACCGCCATCAACGTGACTACCAATGCCGACACCACACTCAATATCGATAACAATATCATCGACAGTCTGCTTACCATCGGCGGTAACGGCATCGATGTGACCTCCACCGCGGGCAATGCCACGGTCAATATCCGGGGCAACCAGATCACCAGTATCGCCAATGGCTTCGGTACCGCCATCAGTTACACCGGTAACACGACCGGCACCATGAATACCACCATCTCCAATAACAAAATCTATAACACCCTGGGCGGCTTCGGGGATGCCATCGACGTCAGTATCAATAACGGTTCCGCGACCACCACCATCAGTCAGAATACGATCGATTCAGACGACCTGGTCAATCTCTTCGGTACCGGCGTCTCTCTCACTTTGAACACCACGGGCTCCACCACATCCTATATCACTCAGAACGTCATTTCGGATGACACGAACGCAGCCCTGTTCGGTGACGGGGTCTATCTGGAGATCGACCGGGGAACCAATCATGAGGTGCAGATTAACAACAACAAAATCGCCCAGAACGGCGGCATCTTCGATGATGGCATCGACATCCTGATGGCGAACGGCCTGGGTGCCTCCGCCAACGTCCAGGTTCACGACAACATCCTCGACGGCAGCAGTGGTATCGGCGGACGGGGGCTGGATGTCGCCGTCTTCTCGCCGGATCAGATCTTTATGGACGTCATGAACAACACCACCGACACCTCGCTCGACTTCTTCGCCGGGGTGGGTGGAACGATCAACATCACCGATCTACCAAATCTGTCTGCCAACAACAACGGGGCCACCATCAATCTGCTCGGACCGGGAACCATCCAGAATGCCCCTTAATATTCGGCAATTTCTGCAGAAACATCAGCTGCACCACAAGTCGCCCCATCACATCAAAGCAACTGATCGACTGTTTCGATATCTGACCGAATGCAGTTCAGTTTGAACTGGCCAGACCAATGCCCCCTGACTGGGTTGGAATGTGCAGTTACGGTTTCGTATCGACAATGGGACGATGGCGTTCAATCTGGGATTTAAAATCTCCCAGACTTTGCCAGTAGAGCGGGTGATTCAGATCCACTTCGGTGACCGCGACGGTGCCCCATTCTTTGGCTTGAGCCAGCGGCTTGCCATCATGTCCATAAATCGCGGAAATCATCCAGTTGGAAGAGGTGTCCGTGTATGTGCTGCTGATGACGTAAACATGATTCTCGCAGGCACGTGCTGCGCCGAGCAACGGGTTGCAGCCCCAGACAGGCCAGGCAATTACTTCGGCTCCATTTTTGCTCAGTTCCCGGGCTACTTCCGGAAAGAAACCATCGTAGCAGATCATCATGCCGACTTTTCCGAAACGGGTTTCAAACACAGGATACTCGTCCCCGGGGGTGACGCCCCCTTCTATCTCACCACGCGGGAGTGTCACTTTGCGATATTTGCCGACCACTTTTCCATCGGGCCCAATCAGGACGGCCACGTTATAAACCAGATGCTCTGCCCGCTCGTAAAGTCCCACTACAATATACAGGTCATGTTTTTTCGCAAGTTGCCCAAAATACTTTGTAGAGGGACCAGGAATTGATTCCGCGGTTTCGGCATAGGACAGTCCGGTGCCGTAAACCGTAATCGATTCCGGGAGAACAACCAGATCTGCTTTCTGCTCTGCGGCCTGCTCAATTAACTTCGCAAACTGGGCTGGCTTATCACTCGGTTTTTTCCCTTCCTTCGGCCGATGATGAATCGTCGCCAGACGTACGATGCGTGGCTTCAATTCTTTCGTCTGACTGAATCCGATCTTGCTCCACAGTATCTTTGAATGGGGTGGCCCCCAGCGAAAATGTAATTCGACTTGAACCTGCGCCGCCTTTGAAGGGGCACGGTAGACCCCGGCAACCTTCGTCCAGCCAGAGACGGTTTCCTGATCTCCTGGAAATTCGGGTTCTGCCCGTGGATGTTCTCCGGGGCGATAAGAGGCGAAGGATCGTTCATCTCGCAAGACTCGCTTCCCGTTCTGATCAAGCCAGATCAGGCGGGCTGTTCCGGCGCGGCGAACCAGATCAATGCCCTCGGTTTTTCGCATTGCCGTGAATTCATAGGTCTTCCCGCCCTCTACCGGAAACACTTTTTGAATATGTCCCATTAAGCCTTCCCGACCATCTGCCTGAATGAGAAATGCTCCCCCTTGATCCGGACCAGCGTCTGCTTTCCATGAAATTTCGGGGCGGAGTTCTTCACGAGGCGTCATCGCCTGCCAACCATCGGGTAACCCCGTTTCGCCCGCACGACCAGGCTGGTGAGAGAGCAGCAACGCAAAAAAGAACAAAATGCCTGAAACTTGTTTCATGAGGACTTCTCCGGGAACTGAAGATCGTTTCCACAGTCGGTTTTAATAAGGCAGCAAACAAATCCCACTGGTCGGATATTGTAACACAGCAACCTTGCGGGAGACACCAAAATCTGTGTTTTCACCTCATGCACAACGTGATCGGATTGCAGGCCGCCAGGTAGCATTTATTTAATAGTTTTCAGCGTGATGATGAGGTCGACAGCGTTAGCTATGTAAGTATTCACCATAGCCGAGGGTATGCTGTGACTCTTGTTTTCAGGACTTCAACAGCAGAAAAGCAAAATTAGCCGCAGGGCTTTAGCCCCGGTTGAAACGACTTTGCTATATCACATCCGAATTAAGAAACGCTACCTGGAATTCTCTAAGCCTGAACATCCACGTTTTTTAGATGTCGTAGTACATCGCGAACTCAAACGGATGAGGCCGTTCGCGGAGGGCGGCCACTTCGTGATCTGTCTTATACCAGATCCAGGTATCGATCACGTCTTCTGTGAAAACGTCACCCACCAGCAGGAACTTGTGGTCATCGCGTAAAGCCTGCAATGCCTCTTCCAGCGAGACCGGTACGCCCGGCAGTTCCGCCAGTTCATCCGGCTTCAGATCGTAGATATCTTTTTCCAGCGGATGTCCGGGATCAATCTTATTCTGGATCCCGTCCAGCATCGCCATCAGTACCGCCGACATCGCCAGGTATGGATTCGAAGACGAATCGGGACAACGGAATTCAAACCGCTTGTTTTCCGGATGCGGACTGTGCACCGGAATCCGGATCGCCGCCGACCGGTTGCGGTAGCTGTAAGTCAGATTGATGGGCGCTTCAAACCCCGAGATCAGACGCTTGTAACTGTTCGTGGTCGGACAGCAGAACGCAAACAGCGCCGGTGCATGCTTGAGGATTCCCCCCATCGCGTACATGCCCATTTCGCTGAGTCCCCCATAGCGGGAACCGGCAAACAGCGGCTTCCCCTCTTTCCAGAGCGACATGTGCAGATGCAGCCCCGACCCGTTGTCATTCCACAGCGGTTTCGGCATGAACGTCGCCGTTTTGCCATACTTGGCAGCCACGTTCTTCACGATGTATTTGTATCGCAACAGGTTGTCCGCCGTCTTCAGCAGCGGCGCGTATTTCATGTCAATTTCGCACTGACCACCGGTCGCTACTTCATGGTGCTGGGCCTCCACATCAACGCCGCAGTCCATCAAAGCCAGCATCATCTCGGTACGGGCTTCCTGCAATGTGTCAGCGGGAGGCACGGGGAAGTATCCCTCTTTGTGTCGAATCTTGTAGCCGGCGTTGGGGCCACTGCCCGCCTTGCCCCGGTTCCACTGCCCTTCGATACTGTCCACATGGTAATAGCATTCGTGCTCGTTCTGATCAAAACGAACATCATCGAAGATAAAGAACTCCGCTTCGGGGCCAAAATTGGCCACATCCGCGATTTTCGTCGACCGCATATAGCTTTCTGCTTTTCGGGCAACATTGCGCGGATCTTTGGCATAATCCTCCCGGGTGATCGGATCCTGAATGTTACAGGTCATCACCAGCGTATTGGGCATGAAGGGATCGACAAACGCGGTATCAGGCTGGGGAACGACCAGCATGTCGCTTTCGTTAATCGCTTTCCAGCCGCGCATCGAAGAGCCGTCGAAACCGAAGCCGTCTTCGAAACTCTTTTCTACTAATATCTTAGCAGGAATCGTAAAATGTTTTTGCGTGCCGGGAAAATCCATGAACCGTAAATCAATGGCTTGAATTTCCCGTTCACGACAGAGGGCGAGCACTTCCCGAGGAGTCATCGTTGTATCCTGATTCAAGTAAGTCATTCTTCAAAGATTCTATGTGATTACAGAATAACTTAATAATGCAAAACATATACCATTCCCAAAATTTGCACAATTATCAGGCACTTTCACATATAGATCATACAGACCGAATCAGATTATCTCACTGTTCAAACTGATCTGTTCCGAGCGTATTGAATCCATAACGCTCATACATATCCACATTAATACACTAATCAAGAAGCTGTTTTAGTCACAGATTCCCTTTCAAGTTCTTTGAATCCCCTCATCACAGTCAATCACATCTGCTTCTCTCTGCTGGAAAATACAGAGGAAAGAGGGACAGATGCCGAAATCTTTTCGAATCGTCCATAAAATCTTTGCAAAATTGATCTGCAAAAGCACATACTGCATCAATGATTCCACATATCTTTATGTTTTTATCCGTATGGCATTTTGCCCCACGACTTTGACCCGCCAATTCAGATTCCAATATTGATTGAACTCAAACTTTTCTCGCCTTTTGGACTCTCAGGGAGGTGACACCCGACGTTCCGAAGCAGTGCTTTCTATTCCCCTTATCACAACCAGATTTTTTAGGAGACTTTCGCGCCAATGTCTTTTACTAGAGGTAGTTTCAAAACCCAAAACTACGTGAACAGTTTGGTATAGTATTTGTACGAGTACCTCCCTCGAAAGGAGGTCTCATTATGACCATGACCCGCGTGTCACGACCTGCCACAGGTCGCAACATTACCGGGTCCAGGACGGAACCAAAACCACAACTCTCGGACGAGCAATGGCTTCTGATCAAAGATCTGTTTCCAGAACCACCGGTAAACGCAGCCGGAGGGCGGCCCAGAGTGGCTGCCCGCGAGTGCCTCGAAGGAATCCTTTGGGTATTAAGGACCGGTGCCCGATGGAAAGATTTACCAACATTTTTACCATCTCCCAGCACCTGCTGGCGGCGTTTCAAGGAATGGACCGAAGACGGTGTCTTCCTGGAAGCGTGGCAGCGATTGCTCGAACACTTAGACCGCCGGAAGCTGGTTGTCTGGTCGGAAGCATTCGGGGATGGCACATTCTGCCCCGCAAAAAAAGGGGCGCCGATGTCGGAAAGACAAAACGGGGAAAGGGAACCAAGCTTATGCTGCTGGTCGACGGAAACGGGCTCCCTCTCGCTTTGGATCGTGCCAGTGCCTCTCCGGCAGAGGTGAAGCTGATTGAATCCCTGCTGGACCAGCGAGTTTTGCCACGCGACCCCGATCGCCTGATTTATGATCGTGCGGCCGACAGCGATCCCCTGCGCACAGAGCTGGCGGAACGGCAGATAGAGCTGATCTGTCCGCATCGCAAGAACCGTGTGAAACCAGCGACGCAAGACGGGCGTGCTCTGCGGCGATATCGACGCCGCTGGAAAGTCGAACGCACCATCAGCTGGCTGTTCAACTTTCGTCGTCTGGTAATACGATATGAACGATACAGTCATTTGTTTTTAGGATTCGCACAACTCGCGTGCGTGTTCACCTTACTTAATAAGTTATGAAACCACTTCTAACAAACGCGGTTTTACGTTAATTGAGTTACTGGTCGTCATTGCCATCATTGCCATCCTGATCGCCCTGCTGCTCCCTGCCGTCCAGCAGGCACGCGAAGCAGCCCGCAGAAGTACCTGTAAGAACAACCTGAAACAGCTGGGACTGGCCCTGCATAATTATCATGACACCCACAGAATGTTTCCGATGTCCTATGGAACGGGCAGCTATACGAACACGCAACGTGGCCTCACCTGGATTGCTTACCTGCTCCCCTTCATTGATCAGGCCAACCTGTATAACAAAATCAACCACGGTCAGCCCCTGTCCAATGCCAGCAACACGGCCGTGGCACAGACCCCCATCACCGTCATTCTCTGCCCGTCCGATCCGGGAACACAAAGTGGCGTTTTAGGCGGTCGTGCCAACGTCGGCGGTAACTGGGGCGTGACCAGCTATAAAGCCGTTGCGGGAAACAACTGGGCCTGGGGCAGCTATATCCATTCCGATCCCAGAGGTCGTAATGCCGGGAGCACCAACGGACTCGACAATGGAAACGGCTATATGTGTCGTAACTCGGCAAACAGAGTTTTTACCACAAAGGTCCGCGATGTCACCGATGGCTTAAGCACCACATTTTTCGTTGGCGAAGTGCTGCCTCAGGAATGTTCTCATAACTGGTGGTACTGGTTCAACGGAACGACCGCCACCTGCGGAATCCCTTTAAATCACTACGTCAATAATACGTATTCTGCCGGTGACTGGCCGAATAACTATTCTTTCGCCAGTCGCCATGAAGGAGGCGGTCATTTCCTGATGGGAGATGGCGCGGTTCGATTCATCAGCGAAAATATTGACCTCGGAACCTATCGGGCCCTGGCTTCCATCCAGGGTGGTGAAGTCCTTGGTGAATTCTAAAACCGTTCACGCCGGGTACTGTTACAAAACGAAAATGACCGCAGCCTGACCACTGATCTTCCTGCCCGGTCAGGCTGCATCAAAATAAAGGATCGATCATGCGCTCTACTCAAATGTTACTGTCTGCTTTGCTGTTCCTGCTCCTGGCTGGATGCGGCGGGGGTACAGGCGACGCTCCCGAGACAGCTCAAGTCAAAGGGATCGTCACCATGTCAGGTAATCCTGTCCCGGGTGCGACCGTTGTCTTTATCCCCGAATCGGGGCCCTCCGCCATGGGGATGACTGACGCGACCGGTGCTTACACTTTGAAAACAGGCAAATCGACCGGTGCGGTCACTGGCCAGCACAAAGTCACGATCTCAGTCAGCAGTGGCGTGATTCCCATGCCGGGAACGGAAGAAGCCAAGCAGGCGGAAAAAACCAAATCGGTCATTCCTCCAGACTATGGAAATCCGCAAAAATCCGGGCTCTCGGCTAACGTCTCAGCAGGGGGAGAAAATGTCATCGATTTTAATTTGAACTGATCCATACCAGCCAAAAATAGACATCGATCAGATTGCAGGGTCTGGAGGTAAACGATCGTTTCCTTCAGACTCTTCCAGCAACGACCCGATTTCACTCTGGTACGTCTCCTCCCCCTCCCACAGGATCCCGGGCAAAAGATCCCCGAACGCATTCAGCTCCAGGATCAGCGACTGTCGGCAGCCGGGAGTCAGCAGCAGATCGACGCCCAACTGAAAACACCGCGGATAAACGCCCGCTGCCTGTTCACACACCTGCATCAGCTCCCGCCAGCGATGCTCCCCGACCAAACTCTGCAGCCGCTCTCCATCGCCCCGGCGGTTCCCCAGATGCAGATTGGTCAGTGGGCTCCGACTCTCCCGCACCACAAACTGCCGCGCCTCACCGGCGATCACCACCACTCGCAAATCAAACGTCCTGCCATGACTGAGCGACGCTTTCGGCATCCACCGCTCCACATGTACCCCTTCCCGGCACAACAGATCGATCAGGGTACGGATTTCCTTCAGATCCGTATAACGTCGGACCTTCAGAGAGTTGTAGAGCTTTGGCTCACCATCCCTTTCCACCAGTTCCGCGGAAGTAATCGCCTCGATCCCGCGCGGACTCTGATGCACGGCCACCACTCCCGAGGCCGACGACGCATGCGCCAGCTTGAGAAATATCCGCTGAACCCCACGGTCCCGCATCAGTTCCTGAAGTTCGTCAAACGAATGCACATCCGGAAATGCCTCGGGAACGGCACATCCCGACTCCCGGCAACGTGCATGACACGCCCGCTTGTCAAACAGCTCCCTGATGTCACCGGGCGGATTCAGCAGCCTGATCTCTTCCATTCCAGCCAGCCGCCCTTCGATCTCGCTCAGCAGTCTGCAATATCCCAGGTACCACTGCCGCGGATGCAGAACCAACCCGTGGTCATACTCCAGCGCTTCGATCTCTGCGGACGACAGAAACGGGCTCCCTTCCTGTTCAGCCAGAGACGCTCCCAGTGCCAGCAGTCCCTGTTCCACGGCGAAATTTTCGCCCGGTGACTCAATCCGCACCACACTGCCCGGCGGCACTGCTCCCTGCAGCGCATCCACGTCCTGCAAAAGACTTTCATACGGGACCACCCGGGCTGCGGATTGCCCCCGTTCTTTCAACGCCTGTTGAAACAGGCCGACCCGACGATTCTCCGGGTTGCCAATGATCACAAACTGCAGAGGCATCGCGCTGTCTCACAATCCCTTATTCAGAGACCGCACAATAACGATTCATTTCCCCGTCGTATTCATCGGGCTCCTGCTGATCGTCAAGATCCACTTCAAGATCGAGTGTACTCAGCTTTTTGCACATCTCATCAGTCAGATAGTGGAAATGCAGGTCCAGCTTTTTCAACTCGTTCAAACGATTGCAGTCCAGTAGCGCCTGCGCGCCCGCATCACCCAGCGTCCCCAACGACAGATCGACCACCTCCACCTGGTTCAAAATCGGTGCCGCCGCGATCGCCTGGGCAATCTCATCGGCAAAAATGCTGTTCCGCAGACCCAGGTATTTCAGTTTGGGAAACAGGACCGTCTCTGGGCCGATTTTCGCAAGAAACTGCCGCAGATGATTCAGCCCGACCCCCAATGCCTGCAACTTCTGGAACAACTCAGGGAGAACTATACCCTGGCCGTCATCACCAATGGATCGGCGCATCTGCAGCGCGCCAAGTTGAAAGCGGCGGGCATCGACCAATATATCGATCAGATCTGGATCTCCGAGGAGACCGGCTCGGCAAAACCGGACGCGGAAATCTTCTCGCAAGCCTTACACGCATTAGGAGTCTCTCCCCAACAGGCACTCTACGTCGGCGATCATCCCCACCAGGACATTTCCGGCGCCCGGCAGATCGGTATGCTGACCTGCTGGATGGACCTCGAGCGCACCTTCCCTGACGAAGTTCCGCAGCCGCATTACCAGATTTCCTCACTCAACTCGCTGGAATCTCTGGTACCATGATTGATGCACGCGCCTGCCTGGGGTCTCACGACATCCTGTTGATCACCCTCGATTCGCTCCGCTTCGATGTCGCTGCCCGCGCGCTGGAAGAGGGACTCACCCCCCATCTGGCCCGGCTCCTCCCCGAGACCGGCTGGGAGTGCCGACACACCCCGGGCAATTTCACCTTTGCCGCCCACCAGGCCTTTTTCGCCGGCTTTCTCCCCACTCCCATCGCACCAGGCCGGCATCCGCGACTCTTCGCACTCGAATTTCCCGGCAGCGAAACCATTGCTGACCAGACCTGCGTTTTCTCGACAGACAATATCGTCGCCGGGCTGGCGGACCGCGGTTACCACACCCTCTGCATTGGAGGCGTCGGCTTCTTCAATCAACAGAGCCCGCTCGGCACCGTACTTCCCGGCCTGTTTCAGGAAAGCTACTGGCAGCCCGCGTTCGGCGTCACCGATCGTCACTCCACACAACACCAGGTCGACTTCACCCTCGAACTGCTGAACCAGCAACCAGCCGACCAGCGACTGTTTCTGTTCCTCAACGTCTCTGCCACCCATCAACCCAGCTGCATCTTCGTCCAAGACGCCCTCGAAGATTCCGTCGAAACCCAGCTCGCAGCCCTCGCCTATGCAGACGCTCAACTCGGCCCCCTGTTCGCAGCCCTGCAACAGCGGGCTCCACTGCTCTGCATCATCTGTTCCGATCACGGCACGACCTTCGGCGAAGACGGTTATCGGGGACATCGCATTTCGCATCCGGTCGTCTGGGAAGTCCCCTACCTCGAATGCCTGCTTCCCCGGACGGGAGACCAGCCATGACCCAACTGCAGACAATGCTCGCGGAAACACCGTTCGTCTCTTACAGCTACGCTTATCCGCATAAGTCCGCCTATCGTCCATTCGCCAGTCCCCTCCCCCTGCGGGAGATCTGGGAATCGGAAGACCGCACCGACCTCTCGCTCTACGTGCATCTTCCCTTCTGTGAATACCGGTGCGGGTTCTGCAACCTGTTTACCCTCTCGAATCCCCAGACGGATCTCGCCACTCAATATCTGCAACAACTCCGCGTCGAGGCCCGACAGGTGCGCGATCAGCTGCCCGACTTTCATTTCTCCCAGCTCGCGATCGGCGGAGGCACCCCCACCTACCTGGAGCCCGACGAACTCGCACAGTTATTTGAGATCCTGCAACAGGAACTGCATACCAGCCCAGAGCAAATCCCTGCCAGCATCGAAGGCTCACCCGCCACCTTGACCGCAGAAAAAGTAACCCTCATCCGCGCACAGGGAGTCGACCGCATCAGTCTCGGCATTCAGTCGTTTGACGAACAGGAAGCCCTCCACCTCGGACGTCCGCAGAAACGGAAGGAAATTCTGCAGGCCCTCGATCTGGTCCGCAGTGCCGGCTTTCCCACTCTCAATCTCGATCTGATCTACGGGGCTGACGGTCAGACTGCCGCCAGCTTTCTTAACTCCCTGCAGCAGGCACTGGCATTCCGACCGGAAGAAATCTATCTCTACCCCCTTTATGTCCGCCCCTTAACCGGTCTGGGACGCAAACAGCAACAGTGGGACGACCATCGCCTCACCCTCTACCGCGCCGGAAGAGATTTCCTGCTGGAACACGGATACGCTCAACACTCGCTCCGCATGTTTCGCTTAGAGGACTCAACACAACCCCACGATACACAGTACTGCTGTCAGACGGATGGCATGATCGGTCTGGGCTGCGGTGCCCGCTCTTACACCAGCCGCACCCACTACTCCAGCGAATTCGCGGTCGGCCGCAGCAGCGTAGCGGCCATCATCGCCCACTATCTGGAACAGGAGCCGGAGTCCTTCGCTTCTGTCGACTACGGTTTTCAACTGAACTGCGATGAACAGCGCCGCCGCTTTCTCATCCTCTCGCTCCTGCAGACGACGGGGCTCTCCCGTGACTTCTATGCAGACACATTCGGGGCAGATGTCCTGGATCATTTTCCCGCGCTGGAGGAACTGGCAGAGCATGGCCTCGCCCGGATCACCGCCGATACGATCATCCTCACATCAACCGGTCTCGAACGTTCGGACACGATCGGCCCCTGGCTCTACTCGGAACAGGTCCTGCAGTGTATGGAGACGTTTCAATGCCAGTAACTCTCAGCATTCTATATCGCGGCCCCCTCTCCAGTTGCAACTACGACTGTCATTACTGCCCCTTTGCCAAACGCCATGAAACCGCTGCCGAATTAAAAACCGATCGTCTGGCCCTCGAACGCCTGGTCGACTGGATCAAAACCCGCACGGGCGACTCACTCTCCCTCTTCTTCACCCCCTGGGGAGAAGCACTCACCCGCCGCTGGTATCAGGCAGCCATCTGTGAACTGACCCGCCTCGAGCAAGTCGAAAAAGTCGCCGCCCAGACCAATCTCTCTTATGATTTAGATTGGATCGAAAACGCGAATACCTCCCGGCTGGCCCTCTGGTGCACTTTTCATCCCTCGCAGACCACGCGGGCCCGCTTCCTCTCTCAGTCGCGACGGCTGACCGAACTGGGCGTGGCACACAGTGTCGGCTCTGTCGGACTTCCTGAAGATCTGGAAGAAATCGAACGACTCCGTGCGGAACTCCCCGACGACATCTACCTCTGGGTCAACGCTGCCAAAAGTTCGAACGTCGATTACCAGGGCGAACTCCTCGAACGCTTCACAGCCATCGATCCGCTGTTTGAACTCAATACTCAATATCATGCGAGCCTGGGTCGCAGTTGCCGGTGTGGCTCCAGTGTGATTTCCGTGGACGGTGCCGGCGAAATCTATCGCTGCCACTTCATCAAACAGCGGCTGGGGAATCTTTATGAACCCGGTTTTGAGGTCTGCCTCACCGATCGTCCTTGCACAAATCAGACTTGTGGCTGCCACATCGGATATGTACATCTGGACGATCTGAAACTGTACCCGGTTTTCCAGGAAGGGATCCTGGAACGCATCCCGGTAGAAATTCAGTCCGGGCCAGAAAATTCGTTCCCTGTCGCGTGACGTAAGTCGTTACCAGAATCGACAGTGCCGTGAATCTTGAAAACTTCACACACGCTTCACAGTCCCACGCTTTACAAACCCGACCCGCTCCCCCCTATAATATTGAGACGACCTTCCTCAACTCACCACAAACCAATTACAGATATCATCATAGAGGATCCCATGAAACGCGCTGTTTCTGCCAGCCTGTTCGCGCTGGTTTTACTGGCAATCTGTTCGCCCGTCTCCGCGAAAAAACCGGAGGCCGACCACATTCGCAAGATCCAGACCGAAGCCATTCGCAATAAGAAAAGTCCCATCGCACACTGGGGCTTCGATCCAGAAAACTATACCCAGTGGTCCACCCACTCGCTGCGGCTGATCCCCGTCTACACCTTTGGCACCAAAGACGCCGGCCAGGGAATCGACCTGAATTCCTACACGGGTCAGAACAGCCCTTACCGCAATGCGAAAAAACTCGAATCCATTTACGGCTACCTCCCCGAAAACAGCGTGAACGCCACAGCGGAATACCTGGACCAGACCAACCTCTACAACATTCAGGAAGCCGCCCTCAAAGCAGGCAAGAAAAACATCATCCTGGTCGTCTTTGACGGCATGGACTGGCAGACCACCCGGGCCGCCGCCCTCTATTATAATCGTGCTGACAAATATCAAAGCGGTCGCGGAACTGGCCTCTACTTCCAGGATTATCCTGCAGCCGGCACGTCCCAGTTCGGCTTCATGGTCACCGCGCCTCATAACGCGGCCACCAACGTGGACGTCGACAAACAGAGCGTCTTGAATCCCGGAGGCAAAATCCGCGGTGGATACAATGCGGAAAAAGGGGGGCCCAACCCCTGGACGCCGGGCAAAGACAAAAAGTACCTCATCGGCAGCCCCAGTAACAATTACGGGGAGCACGCCTATCCCGACTCCGCAAATACCGCCACCTCCATGACCGCGGGAATCAAGTCCTACAACAATGCCATCAACGTCGATCCCACCGGTGCCCCGGTGACGACGATTGCCCATCAGGCGCAGCAGGACGGTTATGCCATCGGCGTCGTTACCAGCGTCCCGATCACACACGCGACTCCCGCAGCCGCCTATGCTCACAACGTCAGCCGCAACGATTACCAGGACATCGCCCGCGACCTCGTCGGCCAGTCTTCGATCTCCCATCCCAATGATTCCCTGCCCGGTCTGGACGTCGTCCTCGGCGGCGGGTTCGGCACCATGGAGAAAAAGTCCGGCGGGAAATCGCACGGTAAGAACTTCGTCCCCGGCTGGAAATACATCTCCGAGGAAACCATCGAAAAAGCCGACGTCAAGCACGGCGGAAAGTACACGGTCGCTCTCAGGTCTCCTGGCGTTTCTGGTAAAACAGGTCTCCAGCAGGCCACTCAGTCCGCCATCAAAAATAAGACCCGCCTGCTGGGCGTCTATGGTGTCGGCAACTACGCCGCCCACCTCCCCTTTCAGACCGCAGACGGGGATTACCAGCCCGCTCCCGGACTGAAAAACAGTGCCGAAAAATACTCGACGGAAGACATTAAAGAAAACCCCACCCTGGCCGACATGACCGAGTCTGCCCTCGATGTTCTCAGCCAGAATAAAAAGGGATTCTGGCTACTCGTCGAAGCCGGCGATGTCGACTGGGCCAACCACGACAACAACCTCGATAACTCCATCGGAGCCGTCAAAAGCGGGGAAGCCGCCTTCAAAGTCATCACCGACTGGGTCGAAAAGCACAGCAACTGGCAGGACACCGTCGTGATCCTCACCGCCGATCATGGGCACTACCTGCACATCGATCAGCCAGAAGCGCTCATTCCTCCCAAAGAGGAAAAATAGAAGTCACGCAGGCAAGCTTCAGTTTGCCTGCAACTTCGGTTGGGTTGGCTGCAGCAGGCTGGAATCGAGCATCGCCCGCACCAGCTTCTGCGCCACTGGCCCCGCCACGCGGCTCCCGGAGCCCCCATGCTCGATCACTACGGCAAACGCATACTTCGGTCGCTGCGCGGGGACGAATCCCGCGAACCAGGCATGGTCGTTCTTCCCGCCTCCGGTTTCTGCGGTCCCCGTTTTACCGGCAATCGTGATTTCCTTGAGACGGACCGTTTTATATCCGGTCCCCCGTGAATGCGCGACCACCTCGATCAATCCTTCCCGCACCCGTTCCAGCGTCCCCGGATGAATGCCGCTCACGTACCGCCGCGGATACGAAATCATCTGCCGCGTCGTAGTGGCTGATTCAGCAGAGGGCACGATACTATGTGCCAGGTGGGGCACCACCAGCTCTCCGTCATTCGCCACCACCGCCATCAGCCGCGCGATCTGCAGCGGCGTCACCGTCAGCCGCGACTGACCAATGGCCATTCCCAGGGTATCCCCCGGATACCAGGGCGATTTTTTCCCCGGTTTTGCTGGAGAGGGATCGGGCAGATGTCCGCCCCGCTCCCCCGGAATATCGATGCCCGTCGGCTTGCCGAACCCGAGTTGATCGGCCCAGTGATAAATCGTCTCCGGTCCCATCTTCCGGGCCGCCTGAAAGAAGTAGACGTTACACGATTCCCGCAACGCCCGCGTCAGTGTCAGCTCGTTATGCCCCACGCCGTAGTGACGGTAAATATAGTCGCGATGCCGATCGGGACGATCCAGATACCCCCGGCAGACATACGGTTCATCCGGGTCGACCTTGCCACTTTCCATCAATGCAATCGAGGTCAGCGCTTTGAACGTCGAACCGGGCGGCAGCATCATCTGTGTGGCCCGGGGAAACAGTGGACGACGCGGATCGTTCAGAACCGCCTGCCACTCTTCGGGAGTCGGATGCAGCAGCAGATTCAGATCGTACCGCGGTGCCGCTGCCGTCGCCACGATCGCACCGGTTCGCACATCCAGCACCACCACACAACCGCCGGCTGCCGGATCCGTCTGCTCCGCCGGCTGCTCCTCGGTCCCCTGACGCAGCTCATGCAACGATTCATCCAGCAGATTCTGTACTTCGTCCTGCAGGCTGGTATTGAGCGTCAGTACCACATCGTCGCCCGATTTCGGCTCGCGAACGATTTCGGTCCGGATGATTTCTCCCTGTCGGTTCTTGATCACTTTTTTCAAGCCACGCAAGCCGCGCAGGTAACGGTCGTAGGTCCGTTCGACCCCCATCTTGCCGATCCGGTCCCCCTCCTGGTAATCCAGTGGATCCCCCTCCGGAAACCGCAGCTTGCGCGCCTCCAGCGTCTTTTCATCGATCCGATGCCGAATCCCGATCTCGTGCGGTGCGAGCGTCTTCTGCGGATATTCGCGCAACGTCGCCACCTGGATATGAATTCCCGGAAACCGCTCCGGATGAGCCGAGATCGCCAGTGCGATCTCACGCGGAATCCCGGACGCCAGCGTGTGATAATCCAGCTCCTCGCGCACCACAATTCGTTCGCGCCGCGGACGGCGGGGCGGCCGCGTTAACGCGTCTTTCAGCAGCGACCAGAACTGCTGCAGCTGGTCCTCTTTTGTGACGGTCTTCGTTTCCGATTCCGCTTCTGTGACTTCGCTATCGTTCTCCTTCTGAGAGGCCCGTTGATTGACGCTCTCGATAATCGTCTCCACCCGCTCTTGCACGTCCCGGCACGATGTCTGCAATTCTTCAGGTGTGGTCCGCATGACCTGCGCCAGCTCTTCCCACAGCTGTTGCCGTCGGGCCAGCACCTGTTCCTGCGCCGCTTTGACCTTCTCCTGATCGCGACGTTCCACTGGTTCTAGCAACGTCAGCGCCTGCTGTTTCAACCACCGCGGGTTCGGCGGTTCTTCCAGCCAGCGATAATGCGCCTGCAGATCAAAGCGTTCCACATCCAGCGCCAGCACGCGACCATCAATGGATACGATCCGCCCGTCCCGACTCGGAATACTTTCAAACGACTCTGTTGTCTGGCCAAACCGGGAGTAAAAATGTTCCGCGTTCATCATCTGAATGAACATCAGCCGCCCGCTGACCGCCAGCAGGGGGACTACCAGAATCAGCCCCAGCAGAAACACACGTACGCCGGGCAGACGATCCACCTGAAACGACTGGCCACCGGCCTCGTTTTCCAGCGTCATGTGATCATTGCCAGGACGGTTTCGCATCAGATTCAAAGTTCCTCAGTTCCCTCAACGGGAAACAGATCAGTGGGAATAACGGGAGGTGTAGGAGTGTCTGGCCGCAAAATCGGAATTGCCAGAGAAAGGCCACAAAGACCGACCCATTTTGCAGATCAGCAGCAACACCAGTCCCACCACAGCCGTATAAACAGCATTGCCCGCGGAAACCGGCAGCATGCTGGACAGTTCCGACAGAGACCTGAAGTCGCTCCGGTTCACCATCTGAAACAGACATTCAAAGGCAAACGCCAGCCCCAGCATCACAGCCGAACGGCTCACCAGGGACCGCAGTTCGAACTGCACCTGAATCCGATACGCCAGCCAGCAGAGCCCCGTCAAAACCAGGACGCCGGTCCCCGCATGCGCGTTGTCGAACGTCTCACAAATGATGCCTGTCAGAATCGCCCAGACAAACACCTGTGCGTCCCGCAACCAGAACAGCGCCAGACAAAGCACAACCAGCGGCAGATGAGGTCGGCTGCCGACCACGCTCATTTCGGGCACCAGCACCAGTTGCGCGATGATTGCCAGGTAACAGAGCAACAGTAAGCTGAAAACTTTCACCGTGGATTCCTTTCTCAGTTCGCCAGCATCCGTCGCGGGTTGATAATCTGTCGCAGTACGCTGACCTGGCGTACTTCAGACAGCTTGACCGCCGGTTCGACAATGATTTTCCAGTAGGGTGCGCCGCGGGGCAGCTCGGCCTCGATCACGCGCCCGTAATACATTGGCTGCCCCAGCGTCGACTGCATGCTTAAGGGCAACTCGCGATCGACTTCGCCCGTATAGACTTCCTGCCCCACCTGAATCGATTCAGTGGGCGGGATCTGTAACAGCTCACATTTTCCTTCGCCGCGCCCCACCAGGATACCATCCGTGCCCAGTTGCAGCCCCTGTTCGGTTTTGCGGGCAATCCGGGCCGACCCCCGATACTTGACTGACGTGATCGGGATCAGCGTACTCGTCCACTTGCCGACCTCGCTGATCTTGCCAATCACCGCCTGTCCCGCATACAGCGAGTAACCCGCTTTCATTCCCTGGGCGGCGCCCTGGTCAATCGCAGGCAGATCCGACTGGAGTACAAACGAAGATTCAAATACGCCCTGCGTCTCGCCCTGATCGAGCAACCGTCCCTCTCTGAGCAGCGCGATTGCCGCCTCGCCCAGAATGTTTGCCTCGATCAGATCGGGCACCAGCAGCCGTTCGCTCTGCTGCGTCTCGTAATCGGGGGCGCCTGTCCGCTTGAGCTGCGCCAGTTCTTCAGCCAGTTGCAGCCGCTCCAGCGCCAGCCGACGGTTCTCCTGCGCGGCCGCCGCCAGTTTCCGTTCCAGCTGTTTTACACGTCCGTCCGGTGCACTCTGTTTGACTTCCGGAGTCTTCCGGTCTTTCAACGCCTGCACCAGCGTCAGTCCGGGACGCACCGCATCCCGCATCAGATTATACAACCGCCCCGAATACTCTCCAGGAACCAGATACAGACCGATGCCGACTAGCAGCGCCAGGAGCACCAGCTTGATCTCTGCTGATCGGGATTCTCGCTTCATCGATCCGGGCCCGTCCTTTTAAAAGTCACCTTCGCCATTATCAAAAGCATGCCGCCACTGGCTCAGATGTTCCAGGCAGATCGCCGTCCCGCGGGCCACAGTCCGCAGCGGATCTTCATCCACCCGCACCGGAATCCCCAGCTGTTCGCTCATATAATATTCCAATCCCCTCAGCAGCGCACCACCGCCGGTCAGCACCATTCCATTATCCGCGAGATCCGCCACCAGTTCCGGCTTACACTGTTCGATCGTCTGTTTGCAGCAGTTCAAAATCGATTCCAACGGACCATGCAGGGCCTCCCGCAGTTCCTCGCTGGTCACGATTGCTTTCCGGGGAATGCTGCTGATCGTATCCAGGCCTTTGACCTCGCCGGTCAGTTCCTGCTCCAGCGGATAGGCACTCCCCAGTTCCAGCTTGAGGTCCTCCGCGGTCTGCACACCAATCCGCAGCGAGAAATGCTGCTTCATGTATTCGACAATCGCTTCATCACACTTGTCGCCGCCGATCCGCACGGAGTTGCTCACCACCGTATCGCCCAGACTCATGATGGCCACTTCACTCGTGCCGCCGCCGATGTCACACACCATGCTCGCCATCGGTTCGGAGATCGGCAGCCCGGCACCAATGCCTGCCGCCTTCGATTCTTCAATCAGATAAACCCGACCTGCGCCTGCACGTTCGGCACTGTTGAACACGGCCCGCTTCTCGACCGGCGTAATACTGCCCGGCACCGCAATCACGACTCGCGGTCGTAGCCCACGCGAGTGATGGCGGGCCTTGAGAATGAAATACCGCAGCATCGACTCGCAGAGTTCGAAGTCAGTGATCACGCCTTCCTTGAGTGGACGTACCGCAATGATGCTGTCCGGCGTGCGCCCCAGCATCTGTTTGGCCAGCTTTCCGACCGCGGTCCCTTTCCCCAGAATCTTGCGGCTGCCTTTATGCAACGCCACCACCGAGGGTTCGTCCAGCGCAATCCCCTCGCCCTGGATCGCAACGAGTGTGTTCGCCGTTCCCAGATCGATCGCCAAATCAGGACAGAGCCATTGACGTAAACGGTGCAGCATCCTTGCACTACCGCTTCTTCGAAAAAGAATTACTGTGTGGATAAGAAACAGTCGACAATCTCATCGATCAGCCGACGAGACGCCTGTGATTCACAAAACATCCTGTTAAGATTGGGAAAATGTATTCGAGATGGTGAGTTTCTGCAAGATGCAGTTTTCAAACCCTCGCACCACCCTTAAAACAGAGAAACCTGGTAAACCTGGATAGACTTTCGGGAGTTGGATTCCCCCCCGTCAGTGCTATAATCCCATTAAACCTGAACCAAGAGAGTGAACCGCCCCCTTATGCCGCACCCGGACGACGAACAAGAACTGGATGACCAACTACCACAAGAACAGCAATTCTTCATCCTGGGTGGCTCGCTGTTTTCCATCGGCTTCATCGTCATTGCTTTCGGACTGGGCTGGGCTCTGGACGTCAGCCCGCTCACCAACCTGAACTGGAACTGGACCGATCTGCTCATCGGCGTCCTGGCAGCGCTGCCCATGTTTCTGTTTTTTCTGCTCTCGGTAACATTGCCCGTTCAGGCGTTTCAAAAGATCAAACAGTTTCTGCTCGATGAACTGGGACCACGCATTGTCAACGGTTCGATACTGGAACTGTTCATCCTCTGCATCTTCATCGGCCTGGGCGAAGAGCTGCTGTTTCGCGGCGTCCTGCAATCCTGGTCCACTCAATTCGGCGTGGTCTTTGCCATCGTCCTGACCAACATGATTTTCGGCATTCTGCACTCGATCACCCGTCTCTACGTGATTGTCGCCACGCTGATGGGCGTCTATCTCAGCCTGCTGCTCGTCCTCTTCACCCCCCAGAATCTGCTGATCCCCATCACCACTCACACCGTCTACGACTTCCTCTGCTTCCTGATGATCATCCACCTCTATCGCAAACAACAGGCAACGGAATAGTCTGGAAGTAAGGGTGCCCCCGAATGAAATTCGGGGTTGTCAAAGACAACAGGAAACCGTCAGAGAAACCGCAGGAGCAATTTAAAAAGAACCCAACCCGCTACAGGTAACACGCAAACATGTTTCTTTCTACTGTAACGGGCTCCGGTCACTTCGCTTCAATTAACTTTCTCAGTTCTTCGCGTCCCGCCTTGTCTCTCAGATCCAGTTTCCCCACAACATTCCCCTGGCGATCGATCACAATGGAACTCGGGAAACGGTTGATGCCATATTCAACATTCATGATCGCATTCGCACTCGACTTTTCACCGGGATAGTACGGCACCTTACGAAAGCGGGTGAGAACCACCGGAAATTCAATCGTTTTTCCTTTCCAGATCTTCTCCCGTATTTTGGCCAGTTTCTCATCCAGTTCCGCTACCGATGTCACCTCATCCTCTTCACCATAAGGCGTATGAATGCCAATAATCGCCAGATCGTCCTGCGAATATTCGTCCCGCAACTTGAAGAGTTCCGGAATGCCGAAGTAAACGCAGGGACCACACCACCAGCCCCAGAACTCCAGCACGACCACTTTCCCTCTCAGTTGCGACAACTTGATTGGCGGACTATTTTTCCACTCTTTGACATCTGCGATTTCCGGTGCTGGCTGACCTTCGAGTAAAATCCACTTCTGGGCATGGGCATCCGACGTCCCCGCATCCAATGTTTTCTGCCCGGCTTTGATCACGATTGGTTTCTCAATCGGACTGATATGTTTTGAGTGAGCCAGAAGGGAAAACTCTCCCTGCGGTAGAAAAAAATGCAGCGTCGAACCTGTGCGCTGACACCACTGGCAGATCAGGTTTTCCGAACTACTGAGCCCGCGCAGGACCCCGATTTCTTTACCGCGTTGGCGGAGCTGACTGCTTTCAATCGTCCAGGTAACATGGCATTCAGGATACATCGTCAGCACCAGGGGCGACTTCTGGTCCTCAATCAGATCCGTCCGTTTCACAGCCACCAGGCCACGACCGGCATGCCGCGCATAGACCATGCTGCGAAACTGGCCCCGATCGCGAAACCGGAGCATCCCTTCAGCATCAGACTTCTGCTCATAGTGCCCGAAGTCCCACTCCAATCCCTGCTCACGATCAGAGCCTTTGACGATCGCCACCATACCGGTCTGCGCCCCCACCACCGGTTTTCCCTCCTGATCCACTAGCTTCACGACCAGAAACGGTTTCGTCTCTTCGGTCGATGCCTGTTGTTTTTCTTCTGCATCCACCTGTGAAACCAAAAGCACGGACATCAGCATCATCCAGGTCAACCACAATCGCATGTTCGACTCCGTATTCAATCCTGTTGTTGATTAATTCTTCAGGCAGAAAAACTTAGAAACACAGAACGCTGTTACCGTCACTTCGCTTCGATCAGACGTTTCAGTTTGTCACGTTCCACTTTGTCCCAGGGATACATTTTCCTCACAACATTCCCCTGGCGATCGATGACAATCAGCGTCGGAAAAAGATCGATCCCGTATTCCACACTCATTCGGGAATGGGCCACCTTCGCACCACCTGGGGCAAAGGCCAGTTTCCGTTTGCGTGTGAAGGCTACCGGAAAATCGATCTGCTTTCCCTTCCAGACCTTCTCGCGCACCTGGGCCAGTTTTTCATCCATCTCCTTGATGGATCCCACTTCGTCATTCTCACCGTACGACACGTGGATGCCAATGATCGCCAGATCATCTTCTGAATATTCTTCCCGCAGTTGAAACAGTTCTGGGATGCCACGGATCACACAAGGCCCACACCACCAGCCCCAGAATTCCAGCACGACGACTTTGCCCCGCAGTTGCGACAGCTTGACGGGACCGTTCTTCCATTCCTGCACGTCAACAATCTCCGGCGCGGACTTCCCGGTCAACAGAATATATTTCAAGGCAGCGGTATCCGTCGTCCCTGCATCTAGTTCCGTTTGCCCGGGTTTGATTTCAATCGTTTTCTCAACCGGACTGATATGTTCCCCCGCACCAGACAGCGTATATTTTCCGGGAGGCAGATAGAAATGAAATGTCGAACCGCTTGAATTACAAAACAGGCAGCTCAGATCATCCACAGCCGCATGCCCGCGAATCTGGTTGACCTGCTTCCCAATGTCATTTAACTGGCTGCTCTTGAGAGACCACGTGACATGACATTCGGGATGCATTGTCAGTAACACGGGAGAATCTTTGATCTCGTCAACATCAATCCGTTTGACGCCCACAAGTCGCAGCTCTGCGTGACGCACGAAAATAGTTCCATAGTATTTCTCCCGCTGAAGATATCGAATGATTCCTTTCTCATCCGAGCGAACTGCATAGTGCCCGAAGCTCCAGTCGACTCCCGTTTTTTGATCAGAGCCTGTGACCACAGCAATCATCCCGGACTGCGCCCCCGCTACGGGCTTGCCTGCTTCATCAACCACTTTGATGCTCAAAAACGGTTTCGCCTGCTGTTTCGTTTCCGGCTGCTTTTCTTCCGCAACTGCCATCGAACAAACCGACAGCAGGATTAACAACATAAGCCAGTTCCAACAGCCGCGCATCGTTCGTCTCCTAAAGTTTTCTCTTTCCAGATACTCACCCCTTGAAGAGAGACTGCCACTTCACTTTTGTCTATTAAATCTCATTTTTCTCCAATAATTGTTCTGCCAGGGTCCGTAAAAAAAGCAGGACGGGCTCTCCTTAACCCGTCCTGCTTCAATTGGCATCCGTTCCAGATTATTTCTTCTTCGGAATTTTGGGATCCCGCTTCAGAGGCAGCGAAACCTGCTTGCCGGTCCAGGAAGACTGATAGATCGCCAGAATGATTTCCACACTCTTACGGCCATCGTTGCCATCCACCAGAGGTTTCTTGCCGGTCTTGATTGACTTGATGAAGTCTTTCAATTGCTCCATGTGGCCGGCATAAGAGATCGCCGACGGATCACTGGCACCGCCGGTGTTGCCGGTCGACTTACCCAGCTCATCGCGGATCTTCTGATCGCGGGCCTGCTCTTTAGCGAACTCCCAGTGCAGCACGTCGTCCTGCTCGATGATGACAGTTCCCTCGGTACCCGAGATTTCCGTCTTCTTGAGCAGCCCGGGGAACACACTGGTTGTTGCTTCGATCACACCCAGGGCACCATTCTTGAAGCGAATCGTTGCCACGCCGGTATCTTCCACTTCAATCCGTTTGTGGGCCAGCGTGCCGGTCATCCCGTTCACGTCGGCGACTTCACCCATGAACCAGTACAGCAGGTCGACGTTATGAATCGCCTGATTCATGTAAGCGCCGCCCCCGTCCAGTTTCCAGGTGCCCCGCCATCCGCCGCTGTCGTAGTATTCCTGGGTCCGCCACCATTTGACATAGGTGTCGCCCAGTGTCAGCTTGCCGAAGCGGCCTTTTTCGATGGCCTTCTTCAGTTCCTGGTTGGCGGCACCAAAGCGGGACGGCATGATCGTCGCCAGTTGGACTTTGTTTTTCTTACAGGCGTTGATGATCGCATCGCAGCGTTTGAGGGTAATTTCCAGCGGCTTTTCTACGACCACGTGTTTGCCGGCATTCGCGGCTGCGACCGCCGGGTCCATGTGCGCCCCGCTGGGCGTGCAGATAGTAACCACATCCACTTCGGGATCGGCCAGCATCTCGTCCAGGTCATGATAGGCTGTGCAACCATTCGCTTCTGCAAACTTGTCAGCGGACGCTGCAAATTGATCATAGCAGGCGACCAGCTTGGCACCACGAATCTCTTCGAGAGCCTTTGCATGAAAATTCGAAATCATGCCACAGCCGACAATTCCAAATCCTGTTGCCATAACTGTTGCTTTCTCTGTTTCATTCTAAATATGTGAAACTTCACCTCGCTCGGTGAAGCACGAATCTGCTGCGCTTTCGTCAATACCACGTTTTACGAAGTATTCACCGTGAATGCAATCCGCGCGGAATCATTTCCCCTGATTGCAAATAGAAAGGCGGAACGAACGCCAAGTGCATTGACTTAGTCGACCAGTTCCACCTGGCAGAACCGTTTCTTACCCACCCACAACAACAGCCCCGATTCCACCGGAATTGCCTGATCATGAGTTTCAATCCGGTCTTTCTCGGCCCCCAGCTTGGCGCCTCCCTGCTGGATCGAACGGCGTGCATCACTCGTCGATCCACACAGCCCGGCCACTTTCAGCAGGTTCGCGGCCGGCAGGGTTCCGTCCTCGTTCAGATCGGACTTCGAAATCTGCACCACGGGAATTTCAGAAGGCATTCCCCCCGATCCGATCTCCCGCTGCCAGCGCTCAGCCGCTTCATCCGCGGCAGCTGCGTCGTGATACTCGGTGATAATCGTTTTCGCCAGTTTGACTTTCGCATCCTTGGGATGCCCCTGCAGAACCGTCTGCACTTCGTCCAGCGGAAAATCGGTCAACAGTTCAAAGAACATCTGCATGCTGTCGTCCGAGAGCTGCATGAACTTTTTCATCATCTCGTACGGGGCTTCGCTGATCCCGATGTAATTCCCCAGGCTCTTACCCATCCGCCGCACGCCGTCGGTTCCTACCAGGATTGGCGACATCACGCTCACCTGCTGCTTCAATCCCTGGTCTTTCTGCAGGTCCCGCGCCAGCATGAACGAATACAGCTGCTCGGTCCCCCCCAGCTCCACGTCGGCTTTGATCTCCACCGAGTCCCAGGCCTGCATGATCGGGTACAGACACTCGTGCAGGTAAATCGCCGCCTCTTCGCGATAACGCTTCGAGAAGTCATCGCGGGTCAGCAGCTGCGCTACGGTCACCTTGCTGCACAGCTCCAGAATGTCGGCGAAGTTCATCTTGCTGAACCAGTCCCCGTTGCGGACCACCTCGGCTTGATCGAGGTCGATCACCTTCCCCACCTGGTTCAGGTAGTCGGTCGCATTCGCTTCCACCTGTTCTGCCGTCAATCGTGCCCGCGTCTCATCCCGGCCGGAAGGATCTCCCACCAAAGCCGTGTAGTTGCCGATGATGATCACCGCCTGGTGACCCAACTCCTGAAACTGTCGCATCTTCCGCATTGGAACCGTATGCCCCAGATGCAGATCGATGCCCGTCGGATCGATACCGTATTTAATCCGCAACGGCGTTCCGGTCTCCCGGCTCCATTTCAGTTTTTCGGCCAGTTCCTGTTCGGGAACGATCTTCTCGACACCGCGGCCGATAATAGCCAGTTGCTCTTCGACAGGCAAAAATTGCATTGTATTACAGACTTTTCTCTCTTTATGGGAATCAAAAACAGGGCCCTGCTCATTGTGTCGACTCGCCACTCAAGCGTCAATCAAAGCAGTCTGCTGAATGCCCGTTATTTTCCCTGATCAGGCGAGAATCAGGAATTCGGTGCTCCCGGCCTTGTCTTTTTTACAAACCGCCGCGGTTTTCATCTGTACACAAAAAAATGGCATTGATCGAAGACGCGAACATCGGTTAAAAAAGAGCTCCACGGCAGATGTCCTCCCCGTCTGCGTTTGACTCTTTCCCGAATCCCGCCAGTTACTCCTGACAAAGTTCGTCTCTGATGGACATAAAGCAAATATTTCAGTTCCAACAGGATCCGGAATTTTCCCGGCTCCTGCATCATGACAGTCACATTGATCTGACCAAAGCCGCCCTCGAACTGGCCCGCGATGATCAGCCGGACCTCGTCTTCGAAAATGTACTGATCTGGGTCCGCCAGCGGGCCTGCGAACTCTCCGGACGTGTTGCGCTCGCAGAAGACGATCGCACACTCTTACAGTCTTTCGTGCAGTGCCTGGCCGGACAGCACGGACTGGCGGGAGATACGATCTGCTATCACCAGGCGGAAGGCAGCTACCTGAATCATGTGATTGAAACCAGGCAGGGACTGCCGATTTCTCTCTCCTTAATTTACATGGCCGTCGGCAAGGAACTGGGGATCGACATTCATGGTGTCGCCGCACCCCTGCAGTTTCTGGTCCGCTATGATTCACATGAGGGACCGTTGTTTATCGATCCCTATTCGAAGGGCACAATCTATACGGAAGCAGAATGCCTGAACCGGCTGGCGGAACTGGGAGAATTTCCCCGGAGCGTGTTAAACCGACTGTTGCAGCCGGCCACTCATCGGGAGATCATCATCCGTATGCTGATGAACCTGAAACGCATTCATGAAGAGCGTCAGGATCTGGAGCGTGCCTGGAACGTCCAGCGCCGGCTCTGTGCCCTGCACCCGCTCTCCTGTCCGCATAAGAAAGATCTGGCGGCACTCAGTTTCAAAACACAGAAACTGGGACTGGCCGTAGAACTGCTGGAAAGCTGTCTCAAAAGCTGTCCCGAATCCGAACAGGACGACCTCCAGTTGATGCTGCAGAAAGTGCACGCGGAACTGGCTCAGTGGAATTGAACGACTGTCGCGGCTCAGCCTGTTTCCGACAGACTTGCTTCCGCATCGATCTGGTACAGAAACCGTCCGCCACTCTGGAAGACATGCGCCTCTGAAAAACGGCTCCACGCCAGACGCACAACCAGGAACTCGCGTTCTTCCTGTTCCAGGTCAAAGGTGATCGCCACTTCGCGCGACAGGATCGGCACATCGTGGAAAAAAGAAATCCCTTCGATCGACAGATTCCGGCACTCGACGACCGTCAGCTCCGAACTCAGTGCCTTCGATTTCGGATCAAAGAAAGCCAGGCCGATCTGCCGCTCACACGGAATCCGATGCCACTGGCGACTGCTCAGGGCAAACGGCTCCAGATTCCAGCTGGCTACAATCGAGTCTGCCAGTTTGCTCAGTTCAGGCAGCCGCCTCAGACAGGGATACTTCTGAGTCTCCTTGAGAAACGCCGTTCGCTTGTCAAAGCTGAGTTCACGGATCGCATCTTCCACATGACCAGGGGAGACGGGTTCTCTCGCAGGCACCTTGACCATATCTCGCATTGATTCACTCTTATTAAACGTATCGGTACGGAATCCAGCACATCACTGTCTGGAAAGTTGGGATTTAGAATTCGACTTCGGGGGAGATTGGTATTCGCTGAGGAATTACCTGACGGGGTTTCAGGGAGAGAGATACCAGAAATGTAGCCTGCAAAAAAAATCCGGTCAAATCGTGTTCGCTTCTCAACCCGGCCTGAAATCCCCTGTTTTCCCTGCAACGGGGCGCAAACCATATAATTGGACTTCGATCGCCCGTTTCTCTAATCGGTAAAGCTTCCAGCCAGATAGGAGGTTACGTCGAATGAACTTCGACCCACGCAGGAGGATGAGGTAGATCACTCAATTTGGAATTTCAGCAGAATCAGACGGCTTCAGAACTGAACTGCTGCTCCATTGCGGCTTTCACATCCTGAGTGACAGAGTCCCAGTCGCCCAGTTGCGTCTGGCGAAACAGCCGTGCCGTGGGATACCAGGGACTGTCGGTCCGCTCCAGCAGCCAGCGCCATTCCGGCAACCGCGACACCAGAACCCAAACCGGAACTCCCAGTCCCCCTGCCAGATGAGCGTAAGAGGTATCAGCGGTGATCAGCAGGTCCAGACTGCCGATCAGTGCGGCCGCTTCTCCGAAATCACCCGTTTTCGCCTGATACTCAGAGCCGGGTTGCCACAGATTCCAGTCATTCTCGAGTGCAGCCAGTTGATCGAGTCCATTCACCTGCTGCACGCTGACGAGTTGCACCCCGGCGACATCACTTAAGGGCAGCATACTCTTCAACGGCACCGAACGGAATTGATCCCGGGGGAACTGCAGATTCCCGCTCCAGTTCAAGCCCACCTTTTTTCCCTCCAGTTGGGAAAGCACTTCTTTCCAGTACGCAAGCCGATCTTCAGCAGGCTGGAACAGAGGCACCTCAGCCGGAATCGTCTCCAGGCTGGTTTCCAGAAACCGGGGCACGCTCATCAGGGAACACTGATAGTCACATTCAACAATCGGATCGCCGGGAACCAGTACTTCAATTTCTTCGATACTCCGTAGCAATCCGGCCAGCTCCACCTGGCTCAGTACCAGCACCCGCCCTGCCCCGCGGCGTTTCAATTCGCTGGCAAAACGGATAAACAGCAGCGTATCTCCGAAGCCCTGCTCGCACCACAGGCAAATCGTTTTACCTTCCAGTGGCTCGCCCTGCCAGGCAGGACCGGGATAAGTCATCCGCGACGCTACATCGATGTCGGACCGGCGCTCGTAACCCTGCCAGCCGGCCTGCAGATCTCCCTGCAGCATCCTGGTGGTTGCCAGATTGAATTCTGCAATCGGAAAATCAGCCTGCCGCGCGAGTGCTTTTTCGAAATACGTACTGGCTTCATCCAGTCGCAGCGCCAGCCGCAGTGCGTTGCCCAGATTATTGTATCCCTCGGGCTGTTCGGGAGCGGCCTCGATCGACTGTTCTGCAGTCTGAATCGCGGCGTCAATATTTCCCATGCATTCATGCACGTAACTCAGGCTCACCAGAATCTGATAATGTCCGGGATGCGAATCCAGCATCGCTTCATACAGCTGAACCGCTTCGGGATAGTGGCGCTGCAACACCAGCACGTAGGCCAGCTTCATGGAGAGATTGAAATCCCCGGGCGACTTCTGGAGCAGCTCCCGGTAAATCACTTCTGCTTCCGAGAACCTGCGGGAGACTTTCAGCACATCAGCCAGTTTCTCGTAGGTCTCCGGGCTCCCGCTCTGCTCATACGATTTTCGAAAGCACCGCATCGCTTCAGCGAGCATTCCGCGGCTCTCGTACAGACTGCCCAGGTTGAAGAAAGCCCGCTCATAATGGGGATTGAGCCGCAATGCCTGTTCGAATGACTGCTCGGCTTCCTCCAGTTTCCCTGTCGCATGATAGGCCACGCCCAGGTTATTGTGTACATCGGGCAGATCCGGGTTGAGCTGGATCACCTGCAGGAAACTGGTCACGCTCCGATCCAGTTGCCCCCGCTGTAGTTGCAGTGTGCCCAGATAATAGCGGGCCTCCCACTGACGCGGGTCATTGTCCAGCAGGCCCTGATAGATCTCCTCTGCCTGATCCAGTTCCCCGGTCTGGTGGTGCGTCAACGCTGTTTTGAGTAGTTCCTGAACCTCAGCCATCTGAGAACCTCATCCGTGCCTGTTCAGTGCGAGCTCTGATCAAGGACTTTCACCATGTAGCTTTGAATTTCATGTGGTCTCAAAGTACCATGCTGAGAGCAGTACTGCAATAAATGTTTGCTGATCATTGAGATAGAAAGTCGAATGCATGGCCGCCCTCGTTTCCTGCCTGACAAACTCTTACGGTCGCTTTGGTCCCGTCGCCGCGATCGAACACATCCGTGATGCCGGGATCGACCACCTGGAACTCAACATCAAAAACCATGGCGTCCCTTCCTTTTTCAAAGAGACTCCGCTCCTCACCGAAGCCTCCACCGCCGAGGATGTCGCGCATGTCAAAGACCTGCTGAAACAGCATCACGTGAAACTCTCCAGCTGCAACATCACCACCGGCAATCCCCTCGATCCGGAGGTCGTCACCAAAACGAAACTAAAGCTCGACCTGGCGCAGCAGCTGGGCGTCAAACTCGTCGTGGGTGGCGCCGGCGAAATCGAACAGGAATCAGATCGCGAAACGCTCTATGAACATCTCCGCGAAATCGGCGATTATGCCGGCGAACAGGGCATCACCTACTGTTTCGAAACGCACCCCGGCATCTGCGTCAACGCGCCCGGAATGCTCCGCACCATGCAGGATCTGGATCATCCCCACCTGCGACTCAACTTCGATACCGGCAACATCAATTTTTACAACCAGCACGCGAATGTCCTGGAGTCACTCCGCGAGGTCGTCACCTGGGTCAAACACGTGCACCTCAAAGACTCCTACTGCAAATTCAAGGACTGGAATTTCGCCGCGCTGGGCGAAGCGGGGGGCGTCGACTTCCTCAAAGTCCGCTACATCCTCGAAGACCACAACTTCGAAGGCCCCTACAGTCTGGAAATCGAAGGCATCGAAGGCGAACCGGAACTGACACTGGAAGAACATCACAACCGCGTCAAGCAGAGCGTCATCTACCTGCGAGAGTGCGGCTTTTTTGATTGAGGAGTCTCGCGATGATCGAATACGTCAGACAGATCCTGTGTGCACAGTTTGAGGCCTCACTCGGAATGCTGGATGATTGTATTCAACACTGCCCGCCCGCGCACTGGCATCAGAAAATCGCCAACATGGAGTTCGGCTACGTCCCCTATCACACGCTCTGCTATGTCGACCTCTACCTCTCGCCCAGCCTGGCCGCGTTTCAACTCCGCGAATTCCATAACGAGCATGACGAAAACCGCTTCAAACCCAAGGCTGACTGTCCCATCACTCCAGAGCTGGTGAGCGACTATCTGCAGGTCTGTCTCCAGAAAATGCGCGAGACAATCGCCGCTGAAACGGAAGCCTCGCTCCACCTGCGAGCCGACTTTGACTGGCTGGAACCATTCACGCGCGGGGCACTGCACCTCTACAGCATCCGCCACATCCAGCACCACACCGGTGCCCTCAGCGCCTACCTCAGACGACTCGAAATCAACCTGAAATGGGGACACACAGGCTGGCCCACCCGCTGAGTGACCAGCCTGTCGTCAGGCTTTCATTAATCCCGCGGAGGCTCGAGGCTCAATTTCAGATCCTTGAAACGGACCTCCATCGGGCCGCCGGAATGGATCTGGAATGCCAGAATCCCCTGCTTGGCTCCCTGCGGATCGTTCAGATCCGTGCACAGCTTCCCGTTGATATAGGTCCGGATCCGCGGGCCGACAGCAACCACCCGGTATTCGTTCCAGTCCCCTTCGCGAACATGCTGCTCGCCTGATTCCTTAAACAACAGGCCCCGCCCATGTTCTTCATACAGCTTGCCCCACCAGCCGGCACCGATGTCCGCCTGGTACCCTTTGACGTGGCCCCCCGGCTGCAGACCGCTGCGGAACTGAATCCCGCTGTTCCCTGCATTTGGCGTGAGTTTTACTTTGACTTTCAACTCAAAGTCACCGACCAGTAGATCACTCACCAGGAACTCATTCCGCTTGATCCCCGGTGAACGGCCTACAATCTCGCCATTCTCCACCGACCAGAGCTGACTGTCCCCCGACCAGCCGGTCAGATCCTGACCGTTAAAGAACTGCTTCAGATTCTCCGGCGTCGCCTTCATCGGCACCTGCCCCGGGCTGGCCAGATACTTGACCAGTGAGCGAATCTCGACTCGACTGAGCTGCTTCCACAGGTTGTCAGGCATCATCGATTTATTGCTCAGACTCATCTCGTCAATTTCATCGCGGGGAATGACCACTGTCTCATTCGCCGTCGCAACCGTCACCGCGTTCTTATCTTCTTTCTTGATAATGCCGGTAATAATTCGTCCCGATTCGGTGACGATCACGGCCGGCTGATAATCCTTGGCCATCACGGCACTCGGATCGACCACGTTCGACAGCAGGTAATCAAGATTGGCCCGGTTCGATCCGGTTAACTCCGGACCAATACTGGCCCCGGTTCCAAACAGCTTGTGACACTGTTGACAGGTCTTCGCAAAGATCGCCCGCCCCAGGTTGACGTCCGGCGTCGGGTGCGGTCGCTCGATCATATTCTTATAGCTGGCAATCAGTTTTTTCTTGTCCGCTGCCGTCTCGCGCACAATGCCCCACACCTTGCCGATCTTGGCATTCAACTGTTTATCCTTGAGATTCCCCAGCTGACGAATGATTTCCGCAGACAAATCCTTGGAAGGCACTTCGCCCGCTTCGACAGCCGACACCAGCTGCTCGGCAAAATTCAAGCGGCTTGCCAGCGTATTCAGCGCATCCCGCTTCTCATTCAGATCAAACTGCGGATAGCGTTCCAGTATCGCAGTCGCGATTGCCGCATCCGGATAACCGGCCAGACCTCGCAACGCTTCACGGCGGATGCCCTTCTGATCCAGCAGCGGAATCAGAATCGGTACCAGTTGCTTATCCCCGGCACCGAGCAGGCTCGCCAGGGCCGACTTCCGCCCTGCCAGATCGTTCTTCTGGTCCGCCACGATTTCCCGCAACTGCTGCATCGCAGCCGGGTCACCAAAGGTTACCGCCAGCGATAACGAACGCGATTTCACCACCGGATCCTTGCTCGCCATCAGCCGTTTGCCCACCGCTTTCCAGGGAGCCGGCATCGGAAACTGGCGTCGTCCCCGCAGGGCACTGTTAATCGAATCCAGAAAGACTTTCTGCTCATCAGCCGTTTTCGCCTCACCCAGCTGTTCCACCAGAAACGCGACCGCCTCTTCGGTGCCGATATCAGCGATCCGCCGCAGCGTGTACGACTCGATCAGTGGAATCCGTGAGCTCTTCGCCAACGCAAATGCCTGCTGCATGTCCTGTGGTGCCAATGGCTCCAGGGCATACCAGTAGAGCAGCGGCAGATTGTGATCGTGCTGATCTTCCGCGTGACTCACCAGTCCTTTGAGAATTCCCGCCCGCTGATCCAGCGGCAGCCGGTTCGCAGCCGAACCCAGATACAACCGCACGACTGGAGAAGGATCCTGCGCCGCGAGTGCTTCCATTTTCTGCAGCAGCTGTTTAGAAGGTGTTCCCGTCTCCAGCGCCAGCTGAATCGCCCAGCCCCGCATGAATTCGCTCGGGTCTTGCAGAGCCTGCATCACCTTCGCTTCCGAAAGTCCGCCCGTCACATGCAGGGCCCACAACCCGCGCAGGCGACGCGTCACGTCGTCATTATTGAAGGCAATCTCCGCCAGTTGTGCGTGCACTTCCGGGTCGGCACCCCGCTCCTGTAAAATGCGTCGAGACTGCCGCACGTACCAGTCGTTCTCATGCAGCTGCAACTTGACCAGCTCGGCACTCGTCAGTTTTTTCAGATCGACTTTGACCGGCTTCGCATCGTTGTAGGCCACCCGGAAAATCCGCCCGTTCGAGCGATCGTGCTTCTGGAATTCGCGATGATGGCACTGGTTCGTGTCGTACCAGTCAATGAAATAGACCTGCCCGTCCGGACCGTACCGCAGATACAGAATCTGTGAAGAACGATCGTTCGCATACAGGAAGTCAGGAGCGAAATCGCCGAGATACCCCGACCCTTCGCGGGCCAGCTGATCCTGATTCAAACGGGCGCCATGAATGTTGTTCATGAACAACTGGTTGTGATACTTCTTCGGCCAGCTGCCTCCCAGATAGATCATCGCCCCGGCGTGCGCGTGTCCCCCGCCCACTCGGTCTGAAGCGACCCGGTCCGACTGGTTCCATTGCCCGCCGGTCCAGTGCCGGTGTTTCGCAATCGTTTTAATGTCGTCATACGTGTAAGGATTGAAGTGCTGTCCTGCCTGTCTGCGATAGCGTGCGTTCTGCACGATATGAAACAGGTGCGGGATCACACAGCAGGTCAGAAAGCACTGCCCCTGATCGTTGAAGTCCACACCCCACGGGTTACTCGTCCCGTGCGCAAAGACTTCAAACTCGTGCCGCGTCGGATGATACCGCCAGATCCCGGCATTGATCGGCTGCCGCTGATCATCGGGCGTGCCCGGCTTCCCGACCCGGGAATGCGTAAACACACCATGACAGCCGTAGAGCCAGCCGTCCGGCCCCCAGATGAACGAGTTCAACGTTTCGTGCGTATCTTCGTAATGCCAGCCGTCCAGCAGAATCTCCGGTTCCCCGTCTGGCTTGTCGTCGCCGTTCTTATCCGGAATGAACAGCAGGTACGGCGCCTGCCCCACCCACACGCCGCCAAAGCCGACTTCCAGACCGCTCACCAGGTTCAGCTTCTCCTGAAAGACCTTTCGCGTCTCAAATTTACCGTCGGCATCTTTGTCTTCGAAAATCAGAATCCGGTCTTTCCCCTTGCCTTCCGGCTGCTTGCTGGGATAGGCATACGATTCCGCCACCCACAAGCGTCCGCGATCGTCAATCGTCATCGCGATCGGCTGCTGCACATCGGGTTCGGCGGCAATCAGCGACACCTTAAACCCGTCCGGCACCGACATCACTTCCGCCGCCTTCTTCCCGGGCAGACCGTCATACTTTTGCGTGTGCTCCTGCGCGGGGGCACCGCTGCCCGCCACTTCCAGTTGTGCGGGCTGTTTGTCGTGGAAGCGGAAATGGTCGAAGTTAATGTGTCCCCAGCCGCCCCGATGCTGATCTACCAGGCGAATGAATATCTCCTTGCCCTGGTATTTGGACAGATCCACCAGCTCCTGGTGCATCCGCTCATTGTTGCGACCACTGGCTTTCGCGATCACTTTGTTCGTCGCCCGGTCCACAATTTCGACCCGCGTCGAATCGTGACTCCCGCCCCCGACATAAAACGTGGCATAAGGGTGCGTCACTTTAATCGAAGCCGAGGAAAGCGTTCCCACCGGCGTATCTTCCAACACCTCATAAGTGCCAACCCAGTATCGTCCCTGATGATTGCTGACCATGTCATGGCGACGAGTATGCACGGTGTCCCCTTTAACCGGCTGCGAACGGAATGCCTCTCCCTCGGAAATCCAGTCTTTCAGATCCCCCGTCTCGAAATCGAGATTCAACCGCCGTCCGTCTGCGTTCGTGGCAAAATGCTCACCCGGCTTGAGCTCATTCTTCACCGAGACTTTCTTCGGCACATACTTTTTCGGCTGCGCTTTCTTCCAGGTCGCTTCATCCACTTTCACTTTTTTATGCTTCAGCAGATACGTGCCTGATTTATTCCCCACCACCAGATCCGGGAGCTTGTTCCCCGTCACATCGCCGGCGACCACCTGGGTCCCCACTCCCGACTTGTCATTGATCTGGTAAGGTAGAAAGTCGACGCCTTTCGGTGTCCGCACAATTTTGAACCAGTAGTTGACCGGCGGTTCTTTCGCTCCCGGATCATGACCCTGATGCGCCCAGAACCGCTTCCCGGTCACAATATCCTTAATCCCATCGCCGTCCATATCCACCAGATCGACCGCGTGCAGTTGCGAGAAGACCACGCCGTACTTGTTTTCTTCCGGCTTGCTCCCCATGATCGGATGCTCGACGAACGTAATCTCGCCATCTTTCTTGACGTTCTCAAACCAGGAGAGACCATACGCATGGGCCGCCTTGCTACTGATCACATCCTGGTCCCCGTCGCCGTCTACATCGTAGGCATACATCTGCGAACCGCCTGCGCCGGTAAACTGAAACGGGTGCCGCGTCCAGAAACCGGCTTTCTGCAGATCAGCCGGCTGTTCCCACCAGCCGTTCTTCTCGAGGATGTCCGGCTTTCCGTCGCCATTCACATCGCCCACACCCAGCCCGTGCGTAAAGCGACCATACTTCAGATTGGGCGAGACCGCATGAAAGCTCCAGGGCTGCGTGGGATCTTTCCCCGGCTCCGCATAGCCGAGTTGTCCCCCCGTGTGGAACACCAGCTCCGGCTCTCCATCTCCCGTCAGGTCGGTATAAGTCGGCGACTCGTTATCAACCACCGGATGCGCCAGGTACCGCTTCCAGTGCCCCGACTGTTTCTGCGGATTCGCATACCAGTAAGCTTCCTTACCGGGGAACCCGATGATCACAATATCGGGCCACTCATCCTTGTTGACATCATTCACAAACGCAAAGAAGTTGTCGGAATAGCCGTTAATGCTCCATTCCTTGACCGGATAGTACTCGTGCTTCGTTTTGAAGTCCGGCCCCGCATACCAGTACGGCCCGGAAATCAGATCCTGGTGACCGTCGCGGTTCAGATCGCCGAAGGTCGCCCCTTCTGCATAGAACTTATCCCCCAGTTGCAGACGGTCAAACTGGTGGAGCGTGAACTCCTCGGCAGCAGCCATTGGTGCCGCCAGAATCAGCGATAACAGGAACAGGGAGTAACGAGCCATAACGGTCCCCTCAGATATCTATGTGAATGATGTCGATGAATCAGATGCTTACAGTAATACTTCTCAATTATTCCAATGTGAACTCGGGCAGTTTTTTCAGTTCCCCGCCCGCCACGGCAGACTCATGCGCCAGAATTCCCACGCTGGTCCAGTTCGCAGACAGCGGGGCGTTCGGCCAGGGATCCGTGTCTTCCACCAGCGACTTCAGAAACGCATTCACCAGGTGCGGATGCGAACCCCCGTGCCCGGCTCCCTGCAGGAAGGAGAGATGGTCGGCGTCGTGAATCGCCCGGGTGAATTTCTGAATTTCAGTGGGCAGCAGATGCGCGTAATCGGGCACTTCCACTCGCTCGGGAATTTCCGGTTCCGGCTTCTTCGCGGTATGCAGCACCGGGTTTTCCCCTTCGATCAAGGGCCACTCAAACGATTTTTTCGTGCCATACACGTCCACCGATTCCCGGTACTGCCGCGCCGTATCAAACAGGAACCGCCAGATGTGAGCCGCGATATCGGAATCCTTGATCTTGATGTGACACGTCTCCACGGCGAACTTGTTGCCCGACTTTTCCGCGATGTCGTCGTTCACGGTCCCGGAACCAAAGCAGCTCACATACTCGGCCCGACCGTTGACCATCCCCAGCACCGGACTCACCACATGCGTTGCATAGTGCATCGGGATCATCCGCTCCCAGTACTCGGGCCAGCCTTCCATGTCCTGCGGGTGACTGGCCTGCATGTACTGAATCTTGCCCAGCTCCCCTTTGTCGTACATCTCCTTGATGAACAGAAACTCGCGGCTGTAAACGACAGTCTCCATCATCATGTATTTCAGTCCGGTCTCTTTGACCGTCTTGACGATTTCTTCGCACTCCGCCACCGTCGTTGCCATCGGCACCGTACACGCGACATGCTTCCCTGCCTTCAACGCTTTGATCGACTGCGGTGCGTGATCGGGAATCGGTGTATTAATATGGACGGCATCCACATCAGGATCCGCCAGCAGCTCATCGTAAGAGGTATAACGCTTCTCAATCCCGAACGTGTCGCCGATCTCGTTCAGATGATCTTCCGAACGCTGACAGATCGCATACATGTTGGCATTCGGATGCGCCTGGTAAATGGGAATGAACTCGGCACCAAATCCCAGACCGACAATCGCGACATTCATCTGTTTCTCACTCATGGCATTCCTTCTACGCTGCAGGAGAGACTCTCTGTTTGATCCGGTTCCCTCCTCGGGGGAACCCGGTCCATTTTCTTTATTGTAAATCCCCCCTGATCGAGTACCATGTAAACTTGCGCATAATAAATTGAGATATTTCACCAAGCGAAAAACCAGCCCTCATCCATGCTATCAGGGGTCTGAGACCGTTTGCCAGACGAGCTGTCACGGAATCCCTTTAAGAATATTACATTTACGTCACCCACAATTCCGCCCGAAACCGGCCCCATGAAATCACGCCCCTCGATCGCCCTGCTCATCGAATCATCCAACTCCTATGCCCGCGGGCTCTTACGCGGCATCATGGCCTACATTCACGAGCACCACTCCTGGTCGATCTACCTCCCCGAGCATGGTCGAGGCAATGTCCCCGTCAACTGGCTCAACAGCTGGCACGGCGACGGCATCATCGCGCGAATTGAAAACACAAAGATCGCTGAAGCCGTCGTGAACTGCGGCGTCCCGGCCGTCGATGTGAGTGCCGCCCGTCTGGCCCCCTCCCTCCCCTGGGTCGAAACCGATGACCGCGCGATCGCCTCCCTCGCCGCCCAACACCTCATCGAACGCGGCTTTCAACACTACGCCTTTTGCGGCGACCATCGCTTCAACTGGTCCCGCTGGCGGGAAGACCATTTCCAGAACGTCATCCGGGACGCCGGCTATCTCTGTCACGCCTATCCGCAGACCACCGGTCGCAAACAGGCGCCCCCCTGGGAAGCCGAACAACAACGCCTGGCCGACTGGATCCAGCAACTCCCCAAGCCGGTCGGCATCATGGCCTGCTATGACATTAAAGCGCAGCAACTGCTCGATGTCTGCCGTACGATTAATGTCTCTGTCCCCGAAGAGGTCGCCATCATTGGCGTGGACAATGACGAAATCCTCTGTAACCTTTCCGAGCCGCCCCTCTCCAGCGTGATCCCCAACACGCGTCTCACCGGCTACGAAGCAGCCGCCCTGCTCGATCGCATGATCGCCGGCGAACCGGTCTCCTCAGACGCGCATCTCATCAAGCCCCTGGGCATCGCCACGCGCCAGTCTACCGATATCCAGGCCATCGACGACAAGCTGATTTCCGACGCCGTCCGCTTCATCCGCCAGCAGGCCTGCGAAGGCATCAATGTGCAGGACGTTTTGAAATCGGTCCCCCTCTCCCGGCGGGTCCTCGAAAGCCGCTTCCAGAAAATCATCGGTCGCTCACCGCACGAAGAGATCATGCGCATCCGCCTCGATCGTGTGAAACAGTTGCTCGAAGAAACCGAACTCCCGCTGATCGAAATCGCCAACCGCACCGGCTTTCGCCACTCCGAGTATCTGAACGTCGCCTTCAAAAAACAGACCGGCACCACCCCCGGCCAGTTCCGCCGCGAACGAAAACAGACGCGTTGAACTGCATTCTTAAAAAAATCCAGATCCGCGCGTGATCTTTCCTCACTTCTCCCGCCTGAATCAAAGAGCCGGTCGCACAAACGGTGCATCGTCCCTCATATTTCAGCATTCAGACGAGAGGTCACTAAGATGAGCCAATCTCAGGCTTCCCACTTTAAACGCTATCATCTCCTGGCTTACGTTTTATTCTGGGGTGGAGAATTTCTGGTCATGCTACTGGCCTGGCTCGCGAAATATGTTTTTAAAATCGATCTACATGGAATGGATCTCCTGATGATGGGACCAGTCTGGATCATCATGTTTGCCGGGGCAGTCCTACTGTTGATCGGAAGCGTTCACCTGAATCTCTTCGAGAACAAAATCACCAACCTGATCATGGGCCTGGTCAGTGCGATCCTCCAGGCAGGCGTCAACTTTGTGATCTGGCTCGTCATCTGGTTCCTCTTTCTCACCGAAGTGCTGGGCATTAATCTCTGTTGAGGGACCAGCAAATTCTGAACTACCCTGTTTCAATCTGTCTGTCAAACCGTATATTGTAGAGATTAATACCGACACCCTGCGGTTTTTCCTTAATCCCTACGAATCGACAGAACAGCATGACAGACTCCACCCCGGCCGCCACGACCGACAAAAACCGGAAACGCATCGTCTCCCTCGACCAGTTCCGGGGCTACACCGTGGCGGGCATGTTCCTCGTGAACTACATGGGCTTCTTCATCCTCTGCCCGGTCGTGCTCAAGCATCACAATACCTACTGCAGCTACGCCGACACGATCATGCCTCACTTTCTGTTCGCGGTCGGCTTTGCCTATCGGCTCACCTTCGGCAGACGGATTCAGACCCAGGGCGCCGTCTCAGCTTACCTGCGGGTGGTCAGGCGCCTGCTGGGACTGGTACTGGTCTCGCTGGTGATGTATCGGCTTGAAGAACCGATTGCCAAAACCTGGAGCGAACTGGAGTCGATCGGTGTCTGGGGCGCGATCGCCGATCCACTCAAACGTAAATGGTTTCAAACGCTGATGCACATCGCCGTCACCTCGCTCTGGATCACTCCCGTCATCCGCTCCCAAGCCACCGTGCGCATCGCCTACATGCTCTTCTCCGCAACCGCGCACGTGGTGCTCTCGTATTACTTTTATTTCACCTGGGTCAACTCACCACCGAACGGCATCGACGGCGGACCGCTCGGTTTCCTGACTTGGTCGATCCCCGCGATCATCGGCACGCTCGCCTGTGACTGGGTCGTGGAAGCGGAAGGCTTGCCCCGCATTAAACCCATCCTCTTCTGGTCCTGCGCGCTGATGCTCCTGGGCTGGATCATCTCCTGCGGCACCCGTCTCTATGATGTCCCGGCAATAGATCAATCCATGGCTGGCAACCAGGATCTGAAACTGGCCATCCATCCGGTCATTCCTACGGAAGCGCAATTCAAAGCCAAAGAGGGAGAGCCATTTTCCGCCTATCTGGCGGAACCTCCGTTCGTCAAACCGCCAGGACAGGAACAGCGAAAATGGAACTACTGGATGATGAGCCAGCGGGCGGGAACGCTTTCGTATCTCGTCTTTTCCGCGGGACTGTCGCTGTTCGTCTACCTGCTGTTTCACCTCGCCTGCGATCGGGGCAACCTGCACATTCCGCTGTTTCGCACTCTGGGAACGAACGCCCTGGCCGCCTACATCCTGCACGACCTCGTCATGGAATCGGTCAAACCCTTCGCTACGAAAGACGCCCCCTGGTGGTATGCCTGGGGCAGCTTCCTGCTCTTCTTCTGGATCACCTGGCTGTTTGTCCGGCACCTGGAGAAGAACAAGATCCACCTCAAACTCTGAGTGATCTATTTCGAACGGATCGTCATCAGAAACTCGTTGACCGCGGTATTCAAGCTTACCGACTGCCGGGCAATATCGTTGGCGGCACTGACCAGGTCGCTCGTGGAAAGAAATGTCTCAGATGCTGTGGAGGAGACCCGTTGCACCAGTTCATAAGTCTGCACTGTTTGTCCCGCGGCATCTTTGACGTTCTGGTGAATCGTGGCAATCGCCTGGCTCTGTTCGGAGATCGAAGTCGAAATCGATTCGCTGATTTCATCCACTTTGCGAATCGTACTACTGACGGTCGCGATGTTGGTCACCGCGCCATGCACCACATCCTGGATCTGCCGAATCTGTTCGGTAATGCGATCCGTAGCCCGGGCCGTATCCTGTGCCAGGTTTTTCACTTCGGAAGCAACCACCGCGAATCCCGCTCCCGCTTCGCCGGCGCGGGCCGCTTCAATGGTCGCATTCAGTGCCAGCAGATTTGTCTGTTTGGCGATATCCGCAATGATCTTCGCGAATGAACCGATGTCGTTGGTCGCTTCTTCCAGCCCGGACATGAACTCCCGGGCGTGTTCACTCTCATTGACCGCCTGCTGTACCACCTCCGTAGACTGCTTGACCCGATCATCGATCTGCTGAATGGATTGATTCAACTGCACCGTCGATGCAGCCACGATATCGACATTCTCGGCCGTCTGATCGATCGATTCAACAGCCGTCCCCGTTTCCAGAATGGCCCGTTCCGTCACCCCTTTCAATGACTGAACTGTCGCATGCAGCTGCGTAGCGGCGGCGGAGACAATCGTCGAAATCCCCTGGACTTGCTGTTCGAATTCATCCGCCATCTCCAGGCGATTTGTCTCCGCCTGCTGCAGTTCTTCCGCCTGGAATTTCATCTTTTCGCCCGCAGCATTGATCACTTCCGACGCATGACGAAATGTGCCGCGCATCCCTTTCAGCAGCACTTTGCGAAAGAATTTCCCCTGTGCCGCAGCCGTCAGTGAGGCCTTCGACTCGCGGACAAACGCGTCGGTATAATCCAGTAACCCATTCAGGGAAACCCGCGCACGTTCCAGATCACCGTCTGCATCAATGTGCCGCAGACGGACTTCCAGATTTCCCGCAGCAGCCGCCTCGCAGACATCGGCCAGTTGTTTCACCCAACCGCGGTAACGTTCCAGTTCCTCACGCTCCACGTCCGTGAGGCTCGACGCTGGCTCATTCTCTGTTTTCCTCTGCTCGGCTGTCTGCAGTTCTAGCATGAGTCACCTTTTGAATTCAAATAGCAATGTCAACGGTCATAGAGCAAAGACGTACTCATCGTATTCCATTCCGACGGTATCCAGCTGCGACCGCAATTCGAGAATTGCATTCTGCATACCGGTTCGCCAGTCGGAACTCGCACCTTCAATCCGCTTTAACGAACGATACCGGGGAATCACTTTCTCGATCGCTTTCCGTTCGGGAACGCGGCGGCTGGAATGATAGCCGATGATCTCGCCGGACAGATTGAATGTGGGAGTCACGTGTGCCAGCACCCAGTAGTGGTCTCCGTTTTTACAGAGATTGACAACGTAGGCAAAAATTTCCTCACCCGACTGAATCGTGTCCCATAACAGTTTGAAGACAGAACGGGGCATATCCGGATGGCGAATCAGATTATGGGGCTGCCCCAGCAGTTCTTCCTCAGTGAAACCGGAAATCTGGATAAACGTATGATTCGCGTAAGTAATCCGCCCCTTGAGATCCGTCTTGCTGACGATAATCTCATGATCGGCAAATGTTCGTTCCAGACCAGTCGGATTCGGGCGTTCCATAAGTGCCTTTCTCTATCTCGTAAATCCAGTGGAATCAAACCTGACAGAAATTAATCAAACGGTGGGAGCACCATCCAGATGACAGTGTACAGGAGGTATTCTGTCCCAGGACGGAAAGATGCAGGCTATCGACGGTCCCGGTCACGTGACGCAGCAATAGCCCTTCTGGACATTCTGGTCACTTAATCCTTTTCGAACCGGAGGCACTCAGGAAATGACAAAAGAAAGGAAACTATTTCCTCTGAACTGAAAAAAACTGAAAATCAGGCTTAAGGTCGGTGTCCTAATTTCCCCACTAAACATTGGTGCGCATGAAGCGGTCAGGTGAAAGCTTCCAGAATCTACACCAGGAAAACCAGACCAGCGAGGAGATGAGAACAGCCCCGGACAGCAGGGAGGTCAACTGAGCGTGACCTCTTTCTCTCCCTGAACGACCTTCCCCAGCACATGCGAGGGAATCTGCTGGGCTTGCAGTTTTTCCTGCACTTCCTCTGCATGTTGCGCCCGGACGATTGCCACCAGGCCGATGCCCATATTAAACACGCGGAACATCTCTTCCTCGTCGATGCTCCCCAGTGACTGCAGCCAGCGGAATGCCGCCGGAACTTCCCAGGCAGATTTTTTCAGATCAATCCGGCGATTCTGAGGCAGAATCCGTTCTACATTTTCTACCAGTCCCCCCCCGGTAATGTGTGCCAGACCACTGATCACAATCTCATCGGGATAACTCTGGAAAATGGAATTGACCGCTTCTGCATAAATCCGGGTCGGCTCCAGCAGTACGCTGGCCACCGTTCGCTGATTCAGTTCTTCGATCTGGTCGTTGACATCCAGTCCCGCCATCTCAAAGACAACTTTGCGGATCAGGCTGTAACCGTTGGAGTGAAATCCGCTCGATTCCAGACCCAGTACGACATCCCCGGACTGAATCGCCTGGCCGTCCAGCACCTGGTTGCGTTCAACAACGCCGACACAGAAACCAGCCATGTCAAAATCACCATCGCCGTACAAATCGGGCATGATTGCTGTTTCCCCACCCAGCAGAGCCGCTTTAGAGTACACGCAACCTTTTGTCACCCCTTCCATCAGCTCGACCAGTCGTTCCGGATCATCTTTCCCCAATGCGATGTAATCCAGGAAAAACAGGGGTTCGGCTCCCAGGCAGAGACAGTCATTCACACACATCGCCACCAGATCGATGCCGATCGTATTATAGACCTCAGCCTGAATGGCGACTTTGATTTTGGTCCCCACTCCATCGGTGCCCGAAACCAGCACCGGATCTTCATACTGGCGACCGGAAGGCCCCGGCTCCGGGTTATTCAGGCGAAACAGACCGGCAAATCCACCAGGTAATTCCATCACCCGGGACTTTTGTGCGACATGCGTTTTTGCCAGGAGGGGATTGATCGAAGACATGGCTTTCTGATAGAGATCCAGGTCGACGCCGGCATCTTTATAGGTCGCTTTGGCCATAATATTTAAGTCGCTAAAGAAAGAATGGAATCAAAAATCGCGTGTCAGACCTGCGGTTTCCTGCAGAACAGATCCACTCCCCACAGCATAGCAATCCCCGCTGGAGATGGAAATCATGCGTATCCGATATTTAATCCCCACAGACGGAAAACCCGACACCGGTTCAGATTCTTTCGAAATTCTGACCGACAAGATGCTTTCGTTCACTACATCTAATCTGCGCCGCAACATAAGATTCGTGACTGCTGAACTAGAGCATTTGATGTTTCACAACCAGTCGTCGAAGGGAGTACTCGGGTATGAAGTTAGCTACTTTGCAAACAGAACAGGGTCCGACCGTTGTGTCCGTAGCTGATCAGGAAGGTCAGCTGACGTTCTATGATCTGCGCGCCTTCGACGAAACACTGCCCCCTTCACTGAAGGGCGTGCTCAGTCTGGAAAACGGGCTCGAACGTGCTGAAAAAGCAGCCGGGCAGGCTGTAGAAGCCGACCGACAGATTACCGGCACCCTCTGCGCTCCGGTTCCGCACCCGGGAAAAGTCATCTGCATCGGCCTGAACTATCGCGATCACGCCGAAGAAACAGGAATGGCATTTCCCGATGAACCGGTTTGCTTCAGTAAATTCACCACGTCAGTCACAGGACCGGATCAGCCGATTCGCATCCCGGAGATTGCCAGAGAAGTCGACTTTGAAGCCGAACTGGTAGCCGTGATCGGAAAAACATGCCGTAACGTCAGCCAGGACGACGCACTGAATTACATCGCGGGTTACATGAACGGACACGATGTTTCCGCACGCGACTGGCAGATTGGACGCCCGGGCGGACAGTGGCTGTTAGGCAAAACAGCAGACACATTTGCTCCGACTGGCCCTTATCTGGTCACCTCGGATGAAATCGAGGATGCAAACAACCTCCCCATTAAGCTGACGCTGAATGGAGAGGTCATGCAGAATTCCTGTACCGATAAATTTATCTTCACGATCCAGGAGATCGTGCAGTTCTTGTCTCAATTCATGACACTCGAACCGGGAGATATTATCTTTACCGGGACGCCACCGGGAGTGGGTATGGCCCGTAAGCCCCCTGTCTACATGAAACCTGGAGACCAGGTCGACGTAGAAATTCAGGGACTGGGTGTGTTACACAATCCTGTGGAAGCGTGGAACTGAATTCAGAATTACTCAGACGTGGTAACGCGAACAGCTCGCAGACCGCGATCGCTTTTTTCGCTTTCGAATTCGACTGTCTGGCCTTCTACCAGTTGATCGAATGTGACTCCGTCCAGTGATGAGAGATGAAAAAAGATATCCTGTTGACCGTCGTTAATGAAGCCAAAACCTTTTTCTGTGATTTTTTTAATTGTTCCAGTGGCCATGTAGCCCATCCTCTAACTTAAAAGTCTCTCGACAATAAAACGGAGTTTATTGTCACTCTGTAATTGATCACCACTTCAAGAAACACGTTCGTAAAATAGTGACGCACTGAAAAAAATACGCTCAGCGTATTATGACGCAAAAATAAGAACGGATATCAGCCCTGAGGAAACTGGACACTTACTTTGATAAGAATCAAATTCTCAGAACTGAAATAAGTGTGACAAACCCGGAACGAATTAGCAAACTGTTATATCAAAGTTTCTTATAAAAATTTTGAGAATTCGAAAATTTGTATTTCCCCCTTTTCTGGCGGTTTTTTGCGGATTAAATGAATTTAATCTTGACGTTTCTGAGATTTTTTGGCACCCCGCCAGAAGAGGCTCCCCCACGACCGCCCCGGCATCTTCGGCCCTGTGATTTCGCTATAACTGGTAAACCGTCTCCAGTAAAGCCAGCTTCTCAGAGCGAGAAAAACCTCAGTTTTTACCGATTCAAACTGAAAACTGACCTAAAGTTTCCCGATGGCGCTTGAAATCTCAGGGGGCTCATTTTTTAATGTTTCTAGACAGAATGTCTTCATAGACAGAACTCAAGTGACTCACTTTTTTTCAACAATGAAATCGGAAGGGACAATTCAATGTCTTTGACAAAACTGAGCCGACTGTTTGTCGTGCTTGCCACTGTTAGCATCTCCATCTGGGCCGTCGGTTGCGGAAAACCTGCTTCGGAAGCTCCTGCTCCCGCTGAAGATCCTGCTGCTGCTGCTCCTGTTGGTGAAGCTCCTGAAGCTGGTTCCACCACTGGTGGTGCTGGTGCTGAAGTACCAGAAGGTGGCGAAGAGAGCAAACCAGAGTAGTTCCCTGCCCTGCAGGCAGACCGCAAGGTCAGCCGCTCTCAGGCATCATGCCTGCTGTAAAAAAAATGAAACGCCCGTTACTTCAACGGGCGTTTTTTTATTGGCGGAGCTCCAGCGCGCGTCCCCTCAGGCAAATCCGCTAATCTGCAATTCCAAAACGTGCTATTTCCCTCACAACCACATATAATGGCAGCCTCTTCCCGCGGGAAGTACACTGACTTTTGAACCCGACCCCCTTGACTGACTGCATAAAGGAACGTACCCGTGAAATCCGCATCTGCTCTCGCTGCCGGTTTGTCTCTCTGCCTCTCGCTCTGTCTGCCCCTGACTCTCAGCGCGGAAGATACCAAAGCAGCGGAGAAATGGATCCCTCTGTTCAACGGTAAAAATCTGGATGGCTGGACCGTCAAAATCCGCGGCTATGAACCGGGCGACAACTTCGGTAACACCTTCCGGGTCGAAGATGGTTTAATGACAGTCAACTATGACCAGTACGATGAGTTCGACGAAAAATTCGGTCACATCTTCTACAAAGACAGCTTCTCGCACTATATCATCCGCGTGGAATATCGCTTCATAGGAGAACAGGCCAAAAAAGGACCGGGCTGGGCCTTTCGTAACAGCGGCATTATGGTGCATGGCCAGAGCCCCGAAAGCATGTCTCTCGATCAGCGTTTCCCCGTTTCCATCGAAGTCCAGCTGCTGGGAGGGAGAGCCACAGGCAAACGGACGACCGCTAATCTCTGTACTCCGGGCACGCATGTCGTGATGGATGGCAAACTTTTCAAACCGCACTGTATCGACTCCAGCTCCAAAACTTACCGGGGCGACCAGTGGGTGACCGTCGAAGTCGAAGTCAAAGGCAATCAGATCATCAAACACATCATTGATGGAGAAACCGTACTCTCATACACCAAACCACAGCTCGACCCCTCCGACGCCGATGCACAGAAGCTGATCCAGGCGGGGGCCCCGCTCATGCTGGAAAAAGGAACCATTTCCCTCCAGTCGGAAAGTCATCCTGTGCAGTTCCGTAAGGTCGAACTCCGCAAACTCGCTCCCTGAAAAACATCGGTAATTGAGAATCGGTTTCAAAAATCGCCGCTGTATTCTCTGCCTGGCGGGAGATCCCGTTTCAATCTACGGAAATAGTCATTTTTCGTAAGATTCACTCTGGAACAAGTTTGTGCATTTACGAATACTACCGGTAGTCAAACACAATTAACATGATTTGCTCCGGCACATACTTCAGCTGGGGCAGGAAAGACAAGCCGAGAAAGCAGGACCAATGAAGGGTAGCCAGAACATTATCGACGCGTTAAACGATGGGCTGACAATCGAGCTCACCGCCATCAACCTCTACTTCATTTCTTCCAAAATGTGCAAAGACTGGGGCTTCGACAAGCTGGCCAAGCACTTTTACGATGAATCCATCGAAGAGATGAAACATGCGGAACAGGTCATCGACCGCATTCTCTACCTGGATGGGGTGCCGGAAATCGCCCGCTATGACGTGATCCGTGTAGGCCAGACAGTCGAAGAGCAGATCCAGAACAGCCTGGCACTCGAAACCAAAGGGGTCGCCACCTACAACGAAGCGATCGAGCTCTGTCGACAGGAAAAAGATGCCGGCAGCCGTGAACTCATGGATCAGATGGTGGTCGAATCGGAAGAAAGTATCGACTGGTGCGAATCACAGCTGGAACTGATCAAACAGGTCGGAATTCAGAACTACCTGGCAGAGCAGATTCGCGAATAGAAAGCCTTTAAACCGTCTGGGCGGCACACAGGCAACGCCGTTTCGACTGGCCGCAATCATCGCACAGGCCTGCCAGAAGATCCTTAATCCGACAATGGCAGGCAGTGCAGCCTTTTCCGGCACCACAGCTGCGAGTCACTTCGTGTACCGTTTCCGCATTGGTATCGGTAATACACTTCTGGACTTCGTCAGGGGTCACTTTCAGACAGTGGCAGAGAAAACGGCGGCGCGGTGCAATCTCAGTGGCCGGGGCGGCAGCAACACGCTCAATCTGGCTTTCGGTTACTGTTGACATCTTACACTATACCCAAGCGTTTGTCGCATCCTTTGTGACAGACGCTTTTTTTACGTGGAAAGTGATCATGAAATATCCGGAGCTCCTCAGGCAGGAAACGGCTGGAACTCCGATCTCAGGTTTGACCTTGTGGAAAGTCGATCATGAGACTCAGTCTCAACTACATCAAGTATATCGACCTCTCAGGAACTGTCAACTACCGTTTCAGCAAGTTTTTCGCAGTTTGCATAGAAAGAAACACCAGGAAAACGTATTCATTAATACACCACCTGCTGCCGGATTTCAGATTGCACCACCTGCACGCTGACTCCAAGCCCTGACACTCAATAGCAAAACAGGCCTGCTTGCACAGACCTGTTTAAAATATCAGACTTCTCTCAAACAACTTACGTTGTCTGTTTCTTGAATGCCGTATCTGGATCGCGGAATCGATAACCAACCCCTCGCACTGTTTCAATCAACTCTGCGTGCTTATCCAGCTTCTGGCGTAATGCCCGAATATGCACGTCAATCGTCCGCTCCAGCACCAGAGCGTCGTCTCCCAGAGCCGCATCAATCAGTTCGGCACGCGAGAACACACGCCCCGGCTGGCGAACCAGTGCCTCGAGCAGTTCGAATTCACTGCGAGTCAGTGAAATCGGTACATCGTCAATCATCACCCGATGTCGGCGACGGTCAATCATCACCCCCTGGCTGACAATGGTATCAGATGCTTCACCGTTGCTTTCACGTCGCCGGAGCAGCGCCTTGATACGTTCCAGGAGAATCTTGACGCTAAAAGGCTTTGTGACATAATCATCCGCTCCCAGCGTGAAACCGACGACCTGGTCAGTCTCTTCCGATTTCGCTGTCAGCATCAGAATCAGCACGTTGCTGGTCACCGGGTCCGACCGCAATCTGCGGCAGACTTCCAGGCCATCCATCTGCGGCAACATCAGATCCAGAATAATCAAGTCTGGTGTTTTCAGCTGGGCCTGCCGTAATCCGTCCATCCCATCCAGGGCCACCACTGCATCGTATTTCTCCTGTCGCAGATTGTATGCGAGAACTTCAGAGAGAGAACGATCATCTTCGATCACAAGAATGCGTTTCTTAGACATATCTTTTTCTTATAGCACCTCAATAAAACCGGGTCAGGTAGAAAATGTTTCTTTATGCCGATGGCGGATAATCTCGCCCTCGGTCAGGTAAATCACATCTTCAGCAATATTCGTAGTATGGTCGGCAATACGTTCAATGTGGCGAGCTGAAGAAAAGAAGTGTAATGCCGGTTTAATCAGGTCCGGATCGGACTGCATCAACACATAAATCTCGTTGATGATTTCACGGTTGTATCCGTCGACGATGTCGTCCCGCTTGCAGACATCGCGGGCCTTTTCAGTATCGAAATCGATAAAGGCATCGATGGCATCTCGCAGCATCGAAACCGTCACCTTGGTCATCGCCTCCAGTGAGGGGGGGATGTGGAAATTCGGGTAATGAGACAGACCGATCGTTCGCTCCGCGATATTCACTGCCAGATCCGCGATCCGCTCCAGGTCGTTGTTAATCTTGAGTACCGTTGCCGTCTCGCGCAAGTCCACCGCCACAGGCTGGTGCAGTGCCAGAATTTTCAGGCAGTCTTCCTCGATTTTCACTTCACTTTCGTCGATCGCGCGTTCCTGTTCGATCACCTCGTGGGCCAGATCCACCTGTACCTCGTAGAGCGCGCGACTGGCTTTCGAGATCATCTCTTCCACCAGCGACGACTGGGTGATGATTTCCCGCTCCAGAGATTCCATATCACGCTGTAAATGTTTCGTCATTGGCTTATCCAAACCTGCCGGTAATGTAGTCTTCGGTCTGCTGTTTTTTCGGATTCGTGAAGAGCTCTTCCGTCGCCCCCGATTCCACCAGCAGCCCCTGGTAGAAAAACGCAGCCTGGTCGGAAACACGCGCCGCCTGCTGCATGTTGTGTGTCACAATGACAATCGTGTATTGTTCCTTGAGTTCGAAAATCAGGTCTTCGATGCGCGCCGTTGACGCCGGATCCAGTGCCGAGGCCGGCTCATCCATCAACAGGATATCCGGGTCGTTGGCCAGGGCACGGGCAATACATAAACGCTGCTGTTGCCCACCCGATAAGTTCAATGCGGACTCACTCAAACGGTCTTTGACTTCATCCCACAGAGCGGATCGCTGCAATGAACGCTCGACAATTTCATACAGATCCTTCTTCTTGCGGATCCCGGCGATCTTGGGACCAAAGGCCACATTATCGAAAATGGATTTCGGAAACGGCGTCGACTTCTGAAACACCATCCCGATCCGCTTCCGCAGGGTCACAATATCCGTCCGAGGAGAATAGATATCCTGGCCTTCCAGCAGGATCTCCCCCTCCACCCGGGTCCCTTCGATCATGTCGTTCATCCGGTTCAGACACCGCAGGAACGTCGACTTTCCGCAACCGGAAGGGCCGATGAACGCGGTCACGCAACGTTCCGGAATGGAAAGGGTAATGTCAGTTAACGCACGGTTCTCCGAATAGTAAAACGATAAATCGCGCACGCTGATTTTTTCGGTCGCCTGCGCCAGTTCATCAGCCGTCCGCATACTCTTGCCTTCAGGAATCGAAGGCCGCACGACAGGGCCGTGTGAATGAGCGGAGGCTGCTTTATCAGATGATTGCATATTATTTTTAACCGAGGGTGTTGAAGCCATAAATTGGAACTCCCTGCTGAAAACTATTATAGATAATTTAACTCAATTCTGTGCGGGAGAATTTCACATTTCTCCTCTCGCGGAGTCCCTTTTCTTACCAGCGAATCTTTTTCCCGTATCTGTGCCGCACAAACACGGCAACCGCATTCATGCTGACCAGTACTACCAGCAGCACTAAAATCCCGGCTGCTGCCAGGTGATGAAATTCTTCCTGTGGACGCGAAGTCCAGTTGAAAATCTGAATCGGCAGAGCGGTAAACTCATCCGATAATTTTTCCGGCACAAAGGGGACATACGCCATCGCCCCCACAACGAGCAACGGTGCCGCTTCTCCCAGTGCCCGCGACAGGGACAGAATCACCCCCGTCATGATGCCCGGCAGAGAAGCCGGCAGCACCTGATGCCAGACCGTCTGCCACCGCGTCGCCCCCAGGGCATAAGCTGAACGGCGAATCGAATCGGGAACGGCCCTCAATGCTTCCTGAGAAGCCAGAATAATGATCGGCAAGACGACCAGCGTCAGCGTCAGGGCTCCGGACAGCACACTCCGTTCAAAAGCCAGTGCCCGTACAAACAGACCCAGCCCCAGAATCCCGTAGACAATCGAAGGCACGCCAGCCAGATTTGCAATATTCAGTTGAATCAGTTTCCGCCAGCGGGTGCGGGGGGCATATTCTTCCAGATAAACGGCTGCCCCCACTCCCAGCGGCACCGAAAACAGCGCCGTCAGGCCGATCAGCCAGATACTGCCCCACAGGGCGGTTTTAATCCCGGCTTTTTCCGGGAACCGTGAAGGCAGATGTTTGATGAAATCCCAGTCCAGCCAGTCTTGTCCCTGGTTAATGATATTCCAGATCAGTCCCAGCAGAACCAGAACACAGGTGATCGTAGCCAGAAAACAGGCCGCGGTAAACAGGCCGTTAAGGACCCGGCCACGACGCTTCGTTGTATAAATATCAAGTTTCGTGCTCATTCGTAGCGTTCTCCTACGCGGGAGAGAATATATTGAGCAATCAGATTCATGGTCATCGTCGTGAGAAACAGGGCGAGGCCAACCGCAAAAATCGTCCGGTACTCAATCGTCCCTGCCGGGGTGTCTCCCAGGCTCACCTGCACGATGTAGGCGGTCATGGTCTGGATACTTTCCAGCGGATTCAGTGTCAGCTTCGGTGTCGCTCCTGCCGCCAGGGTCACCGCCATCGTCTCACCAATCGCACGGGAGACGGCCAGCAGGAAACTGGCAATAATCCCCGACATCGCAGCCGGCAGGACTACACGCACAGTGACTTCAAATTTATTCGCCCCCAGTGCCGAAGCCGCTGCTCTCAACGAAATCGGCACCGATTGCAGCACGTCTTCACTCAGGGAGATGATCATCGGCAGGATCATGATGCCCACGACCACACAGGCACTGGCCGCATTGAACACGCCGGCACTGGGAAAGATTTCCCGGATAATCGGGGAGACAAACACGATGGCCAGATAGCCGTAAACCACGGAGGGAATCCCGGCCAGAATTTCCAGCAGCGGTTTGACGATGTCGCGAAAGAGGGGTGAGGCATACTCGCTGAGGTAAATCGCAGTCCCCAGGCCGATGGGAACCGCCACCAGGGCTGAACCACCGGCGACCAGCATCGTTCCGCAGAGCAGAGGCAGAATCCCGAAATGCTGCGGCTTGAGTAACGGGGTCCATTGGGTCCCCGTCAAAAATTCGATGACGGGTACATCGTAGAAGAACTTGATCGATTCATACAGCAGAACGATCACAATGCCCACGGTCACCAGCACCGAAATGCTGGCACAGATCAACAGCGAGGTATGAATCAAGCCTTCGTAAACGGGACGCAGACGGCTCCATAAGCCGCCGGCACCTTCTAAAGACGTAGAGCGAGGCAGCCCGATGACTGCTGCCTCACCCCCGTGCATTTCAACTGATTGTTCTTTGTCAGAACGTTCGTTTGTCACTTTGACAAAGCTCCATTAAGGGTTTCCATATTCTTCTTCTGCACTTCCTCTGAGACGGGCACATAACCCACGTCTTTCGACAGGGCAGCGGCGTTCTCCATGTAGAACTTCACGAAGGCAACGACTTCCGGACGTTCCAGAGCTGACTTCCGCACATAGATAAACAGCGGACGTGAGAGCGGCTGGTAAGTATTGTTCCGTACGGTTTCCAGCGAAGGCTTGGTACAGCCTTTGCCACCGTCAACAGCCAGCAGCTTCAGCTTGTCTTTGTTTTCTTCGTAGTAAGCGTAGCCGAAGTAACCCAAGGCATCAGCGTCTTCAGAAACGCCGGTCACCAGCACGTTATCGTCTTCGCTGGCAGTGTAATCAGCCCGGCTCGCCTTGGATTCACCTACGATTGCTTCAGTGAAGTAGTCGAACGTACCGGAATCGGTTCCCGGACCATACAGCTTGATGTCTTTGGCGGGCCACTTAGGATCCAGGTCTTTCCACTGCTTGACGCCACTTTCAGGACGCCACAGCTCTTTCAGCTGCCCTACGGTCAGGCAGTCGCACCAGTCGTTCTTGGGATTCACCATCACAGCCAGACCATCGAAGGAAACAGACAGCTCGATGAACTCAATCCCTTTTTCCTTACAGGCGGTTGCTTCTTTTTCTTTCATCGCCCGGGACGCATCGCAGATATCCACTTCGCCTGCGATGAACTTCTTCATCCCGCCACCAGTTCCGGAGAAACCAACGGTCACACGCACTTTAGGCTGCACAGCACGGAACTCTTCGGCTACGGCTTCACTCACAGGATAGACGGTACTGGAACCATCGATTTTCACACTGCCTTCCAGTTTCTCACCAGCCTCAGCGGGTGTGTCTGAAGCCGGTTCAGTGCCTTCCTGCTTGGCAGCGGTTTCGTTTGCGCTATTGCCACCGCCGTTGCATCCAACGCCAATCAGGGAAATGCCAATGGCCAGAAACAGCAGCCCCCATACTTTCCCCTTGTTTGTCGTGATCATCGTGTGTGTTTCTCCCCAATGCGATATGGTGTTTAAATAAGATAGATGTTCGCTTTGAAAACGGAGATCGCCCCGCCCGTCAGATGAAACAGGCCTGAAATGGATCTCCCTCAGACGCGTCTTACCATACCCGCACATTGTTAAGATAATATTAAGAAACCGTGAAGTACTTAAACTTTCCGGAACACGAGAACCACCGGAAATACATACCCTAACATGATATATATAAGAGACTTACAACACTCAACCCCGCCATCAGCCACGGGGGAGACGGACCGAAAATGTGGTTCCTTCACCGACTTTACTGGTCACACCAATAGTACCATTAAACGATTGTACCAGATGCTTCACAATCGAGAGCCCCAGGCCGGTCCCGCCCAGCTCGCGCGAACGGGCTTTGTCTACCCGGAAAAACCGCTCGAACAGCCGTGCCAGATGCTTTTCCTCGATCCCGATTCCGGTGTCCTGCACCTGCAGTAATACCATGTTTCCCTGTTCGGGCTGCCAGCGAATTGTAATCCGCCCCTGCTCCGGCGTGTACTTGATCGCGTTGTTGATCAGGTTCCCCAGAATCTGGTGCAGACCCTCTTCGTCCGCCTTGACCCGCAGGCCCGGCTCCTGCTCTTCGATGACCAGTTCAATCTGTTTCGACTCGGCCACGGTCTGCTGATCCACCAGGCATGATTCCACGAACGGCCGCAGGTCGATGCTGATGATATCGAACACCTGATTCCCCGATTCGATACTCGCCAGACTGATCAGATCCAGAATCAGCTGATGCAGCCGGTCCGCCTGCTCTTCAATCCTTAACAAAAACGTCTTGCTGATTTCCGGATCATCCATCGCGCCGCGGATCAGTGTTTCCGTGTATGCCTTGATGGAACTCAGCGGCGTCTTCAGCTCATGTGAGACATTCGCCACGAACTCCTGCCGCAACGATTCCAGCCGCCGCAATTCAGTCATGTCGAACAGCACGATCACCAGCCCCGGACAGGGCGTGCCCGGCAGCGGAGTCGTCGTGACCCCCAGAATGCGATCACTGGTGCTCTCCAGTTCCACTTCCATCCGTTGTGGTTCGAGGGTCATCAGAACTTCTGTAACCGCCTTCTGTAACTGGTGATTCCGCACCGATTCAAACAGCGGCTTCCCCTGCGCCTCTTTGGGGGAGAAAAACAGCAGCCGCCCCGCCGACTCGTTCGCGAACAGGACATGTTGTCGTTCATTCGTCGCGATCACACCTTCGACCATCCCCTCCAGCACGGTACTCAGGCGATCACCACTGGCCTGCAGCTGTCGCACGCGTTCGGCCATCTCCTTGCTCATATGATTGAAGGACTGTGCCAGAATTCCCAGCTCGTCATGTTGCGGGAAATACAGCTTTTGATCGTAATCTCCATTCGCGATCGACTCCGCGGCATTGGTCAGGATCGTCAGCGGACGGATCATACGGGCGACCACCCAGTAGGTAATCAGCATCACCGTAAAGCTGACCACCAGCGCGATACTCCAGATCAGCTTCTCAATTGAGGAGATCTCCAGCTGGATCTTGGACATCGTAATCGAGACCCGGACCACGCCTTCCGGCTTCCCATCATGTCTGTACAACAGCGCATAATACTTCATCGGCTCACTCAAAGTGGGACTGATCCGCTCCGAAGTCCCCGAACCCGTGGCCAGCGCTTTAATGACCTCCACACGGTTTTTATGATTCTCCATCTCGCGGACCAGTTGCAGGGAGTTCTGATCGGAATCTGCAATCACCACGCCGTCCATGTCGATCAGGGTAATCCGTGTTCCGGTTTCTGTGCCCAGCTTCTCAACCTTGACCTGCAGCGCCTCCGAAAACCCCTGCTCGAAGACTCCCTCCATGCTGCTCCGCATGATCACTGCTGAGTCGTGCAGCCGCTGTTGCACCTGGTCGACTACCTGAGTCCGCTGGCGTCCCGAAACAATCAGCACAAACACAATCGCGGAAGCGATATTCAAACCGGCATAAACCAGGAACAGCTTCCAGAACAGACGCGAAGACCACATTGAAACATCCACCTTGATGACGGTCCGTGTTCGGGATCAGCACACAACCAGTCAACTGGCCTGCACTCACTTAAACACGCAACTGAATATCCCTACCGGGTTGATATGAGTTGGCCTATTGTGAACCCGATCCACCGTATTTCGCAAGGGCTGTCCTGCATTTTCATACAGACTTCAGCAGAACCAGCGACACATTCATATCGAATGCTGTACTGATACCGTAAAAAACCCCTGGTCCACTTTCGTAGACCAGGGGACACCCTCAGGCGATCACACGTGTGACCACACCCGAACCAACCGTTTTACTGCCTTCACGAATTGCAAACCGGTCTCCCTCAGTCAGCGCAATCGGCTGATTGAGCATCACATTCAACGTCACACCATCACCGGGCATCGCCAGGTCGGCCTGGCCCTCTACCCGCACGGTTCCCGTGACGTTCGTCGTCCGAAAGAAAAACTGGGGCGTATACCCGTCAAAGAATGGCGTATGCCGCCCCCCTTCTTCTTTCTTCAACACGTAGACTTCCGCTTCGAAGTTCCGGTACGGAGTCACTGTGCCGACTGCTGCCAGCACCTGCCCTCGTGACACATCTTCGTAGCCCGTCTTTCTCAGCAGACACCCCACGTTGTTGCCGGCATAGCCGGTATCGACCAGAGCGTTGAACGATTCGACCGACGTCACAATGTCAGACCGGGTGGCATCGCTCAGCCCCACGATCTCGACCGCATCACCCGGACGGATCTGTCCCTGCTCAATCTTTCCCGTGACCACCGATCCGCGCCCCGTAATCGTAAACACGTCCTCGATCGACATCAGGAACGGCCGGTCCGTCAGACGTTCCGGATCGGGCACGTACGTATCCAGTGCCTCCAGCAGTTCGTGAATACAATGAGCTGCCTCCGGATCATCCGGCCGATCATCGGCCTGTTTCGCGGAACCCTGAATGAAGGGAATGTCATCTCCGGGAAAGCCGTAATGGGTCAGCAGTTCCCGCAGTTCCAGCTCCACCAGTTCGATCAGTTCCGGATCGTCAACCAGGTCACACTTGTTAAGAAACACGACCAGGTAAGGCACTCCCACCTGCCGCGCCAGCAGAATGTGCTCGCGCGTCTGGGGCATCGGACCGTCGGCTGCAGAGACCAGCAGTACCGCACCATCCATCTGGGCCGCCCCGGAAATCATGTTCTTGATGTAATCCGCATGCCCCGGACAGTCGATGTGCGCGTACGTCCGCCTCTCCGTCTCGTACTTCACATGCGAGGCCAGAATCGTCACCGTCTTGTTTTTGTCGCGTTCAATTCCGCCACGCGCAATCTCCTGGTAAGACTTGACCTTTGCCAGACCACGTTGCGCCTGCACTTTCAGAATGGCAGCCGTCAGCGTCGTCTTTCCATGATCGATATGACCGATCGTACCTACATTCACATGCACTTTATGAACCATTGCTCATAACCTCCTTTCTTGAGAGGAGTGGGTTGCATCCGCCGGCCAGCTGAAGAGGTGAGCAGCCTCAGCAGCCTTTTTGTGCCCGTGCAGCGCCAGAGCGGCTGATGCAACAAAAAAATGCATACCTGGCCCCGTGGGGCCTGACCAATAAAAAAAGCCCGTCCGATCAGAGAAGCGGACGGGCTTGAATTCAATCATTGTCGACGTTCACACTCCATACACCGACCCCGTCCCGTCAGATTCTGACGAGCTGCTCGATGAACTCTCGCTGGAGAAGGAGTGAAACATGGTTTTTCCCTGCCTGATAGTAAGGTGTCTCATAATGTGGCTTGAATGCCGGTCGGAAAGCAGACACGTCAGCGCAGGACCAGGTTCGGAAAAAAATGAAAGCAGGCGCGCTGTGATCAGCAGGCAGTGCAGGCGCACAGCGCAACAAAGAATGAGGAAGAGAAATTCGGAGTCTGATTCACACGCAGACGCGTATCAGTCCGGAATGGATGTCACGAGTTCTTCCGAGACCGCTTCCAGCACGTCAGAAGTAATCAACGGCAGTTCGTCGGCGTAACCGACCAGCAGCCCCAGATCACACAGACGATTGATCTTCCGCGGATTCCCCTGCGTCAGCTCGAACAGCGTCTGAAAGGCTTCCGCTTCGAACACCGGTTCGGTCCGACCTGCGACCTGCAGACGATGTTCGACGTACCGTTGTGTCTCTTCAGCAGAGAACGGCTTCAGCAGACAGCGGACGGAAATTCGGTCATCCAGTTGCGCCGAACGTTGCAGGTGACTCAGTAATAACCGGTCCCCCACGAGCAGCAGTGTGAAGTCGATATCGGAAGTCTGTTGAAAGTTTAACAGCTGATGCAGTGTTTCGAAAATCCGCTGGTCCGCAATCAGATGCGCTTCATCAATCACGATCACCGGCTGTGCTCCCTGCTCACACAGCAACTGTAACTGCCGATCCAGGGCCCGCACGATCCGGTCTTTGCCCGTCGTACCCGGCTCGATGCCCGCTTCCTCGGCTCCCAGTTCGACGGCCAGGTAGGAGATCAGCTCGACAGGTGAAAGCTGGGGAAATACCAGCTGCACAAAGGGCTGATGCCGCTCTGACAACTGACTTTTCAGAACGTGGCACAGGTACGATTTACCGATCCCCGCATTTCCGACCAGCAGGCCCGCCCCCTTGCGGTTCTCCACCAGGTATTGCAGCTTCAACAGTCCAGCCTGGTGCGGGTGGCTTTCATAAAAAAACGCAGCGTCCATCTTTTCTTCAAATGGGCCGCTCTGCAGATTCCAGTAACTCTGATACATCGACTCTGTTCCCGCGAATGGTTGAAACGTCTGAGACTTCCGCTTGTACGCTCTGTTAATATTTCCCCACAGGAGCAGCCATGCTTCTTACCGTCGGCAGCTCCAGCTCTTCGATTTCACCGGTCAGCCAGGCAGCCCCGGAGCCGCTCGCGTCCTGCGAACCTCCGGACTGCCTTACCGGTACATAAATGGGCTGCGCTCCAGAAACCTGCTCGACGCGTCCACTCGTCTGCCGATCCCCATAATCGCGTCCCAACGCATGATAAACTCCTGAATCACTCTCGCTAATACCTGCCGCCTGCTCCACGGCTACCGTCTGAATCGCAGGCTGACCTGCATCGTCATCGGACACTGCCTGGAGAGGCAACTCCGCATCCAGGCCAAATTCCTGCGACAGCTCATCACTGCTGCCCAGATCGGGTGCCAGTGACTCGGCCTCGGAAAGCGCTTTATCTTCCACAGTGGGCTGCTCTAAAGAACCGAAGAAGGAAATCAGCGCCATCATTGAACAGACACTGGCAATCAGCCCTGCAATGACTTTTGTTGTCTGGTTCCAGCGAACGCCAAAGCGAAACCGGCGTTCTGTTTGAGAAGAATCCCGTGAGCAGAGATCCGATGCACGTTTGAATTTGAGAGACTTCAGCCAACTCATGACTCGATCCTTCGAGACGGGACTCACTTTTTGACAGCAGATCAGAATTCAATCCCTGAATTCCGGTAGACAGGACACAGTGTCCGTTCTCCCCCTCAATCTGTTCTGTCGAGAGGCAGCCAGCGCTCTTTTTGTATCGGTTCCCGGGTGTATCACTCTTGACCATTTCACGGACTTGGTAAAACGGGCAGACTTACCAAGATAAACCGGCTAGACCCAGTGCCCGTGAAAAAGAACGTTCAGCCCGCCCGCAATGACAGACGGGCTCAAACCCGAGGCGTAACCCTTGATTGATCAGCAGCTTAGTTCAGCCCAAGCACATCCGCCATGGTATACACTCCGGCGCGCTGGGTTGTCAGGAATTTGGCCGCCATCAGGGCGCCATACACATAGCTGTCACGGGTATGGCCCCGCACGGTCAGGTCGATCGTCTCTCCCATCATGCCGAACACGATCGTATGCTCGCCCACATTATCACCGGTCCGCAGAGCATGATAGCCGATTTCACAAACCGGACGCGGCCCGGGACGACCATGACGTCCGTGAATATGCTCGGTCTGCCCCATCTCATCAGCGATGATTTCACCAAAATGCAGGGCGGTCCCGCTGGGAGCATCTTCCTTGAACCGATGATGACGCTCGATGATCTCGACGTCCACACCACTGGGTGTATTCTTCAGGGAATGGGCGGCTTCCCGCACCAGCTTCATCATCAGATTCACCGCGACACTCATATTGGGAGCCAGAATCAGAGGAGTCGTCTGGGCAGCCGTCAACACTTCATTCCGCTGCTCCGGCGTCAGCCCGGTCGTCGCGGCAACCAGCGGAATCTGCCGTTCTGCACAGATGCCGGCAATTTTCACCAGCCCGGCTGGCAGGGAGAAGTCAATGATCACATCGACTCGATCCGACAGTTCAGACGTAATGTTCAGTCCGATGGGACCGATGCCGGCCACCTCGCCCACATCCTTCCCCAGTGCAGGCGAGTTGTCCGATTCCAGGGCAGCCCCCAGTTTCAGATCCGGATCCTGATATACGAGCACAGCCACCCGCTGTCCCATTCGACCACCGGCTCCATTGACTCCGACAAGAAGTTGATCGCCCATTTCACCACTCCCATTCACAATTACGTTCTGATTCAAGAACCACAGAATTTCTGTTCGTTTACGTCTGATCCAGATCCTAATACACGACCAGTCACTTTTCCATCAGAGGCCCCCATTTTCTCCCTGCATTTTAGAGTTTATTCCCCCTGACGCTCCAGTTCATCCAGTGCCGACTTGAGTTCTGCAATCACATCTGTCTCAGTCTCTGCCTCCAGCCGGGCTTGTAGCACGCTGTGCGTCTCTGTATCTCCCAGTCGCCCCAGCGCCCAGGCTACCGCCCCCCGAATCAACGGTTCCGCATCATCAAGGACGCGCAACAGAGCCGGCACCGCACGCTGATCCCCCCGGTTCCCCAGCACGATCGCCGCATTCCGCAGCAACCCCGCCCGGCGAGCCCGCGACATGGGTGTACTCTGGAACCGCTCCTGAAACGCAGCTTCATCCAGTGTCAGCAGTTCGCAGGCATCGACAGGAGTAAACGTTTCGACCGGCTGAAACGCCGGCTCACCACTGATTGGCGCCTTCCGGTTCCAGGGACAGACCTCCTGGCAGACATCACAGCCGAACAGCCACTCCTGCATCCCCGGTCGCAGCGCCGCCGGGATCGGCTGATCGCGGAGTTCAATCGTCAGATACGAAATGCACTTCCGCGCATCCAAAGTGCCCGCTTCGACAAAGGCATCGGTCGGGCAGGCCTCCAGACACCGTGTGCAGGTTCCACAATGGGCACTCTGTTGCGGTTCGTCATATTCCAGTTCATAACTCAATAATAACCCCGCCAGGAAAAACCAGCTCCCTTCCCGCTTGTTGAGCAGCAGCGTGTTTTTCCCGATCCAGCCCAACCCTGCCAGCTGCGCGAAATCCCGCTCCAGCAGCGGCGCGGTGTCGACCACACCCCGCGTTTCACAACCGGGATATTCCGCGCGAATCAAGCGTGACAGCTGCTTCAGTTTTTTGCGAATGACTTTGTGATAGTCGGTCGTGCCCCAGGCATACCGCGAAACCCGGGCGTCGGTTCCGGTCACTGCGGGCGGTTCTTCCGTCTGATAGTTCAGCGTCAGCATCAATACGCTGCGCACGGAACTCATCACATATCGCGGATGCTCATACGCATCCTTACGACGTTCGAGATAGCTCATCTCGCCCGCATAGCCCTGGTCCATCCACTCCAGAAAACTGTGATAACCGCCGGGCGTGATCGCCGGCGCAATCCCGGCCAGATCAAATCCCACCTCGCGCGCCAGTCGCTTGATCAGCGCACTCTGCTGACTCAATTCCCTGCCTGCGGTCTCGGCACCGTTACCCATCCATTTCTCACAATTCGAGATCGAATTAAACGAGACTCCCGGGTGGCACTGTTGGCTTGCCCAACAGTGTTCACCAGGACTCACTTCCTACCCTGCCAGATCACTAATTTTTAAAGTATCGGGTGCCACTGTCGGCTTGTCCGACAGTGCCCTGGCATGACAGACTCCGATACACTCTGATTCATCATCGATCCATAAAAACAGATCCCCTTCACAGAGATGAATCTGCCTGCAGCTGTTCCCACTGGACACGGCCCACCTGCAGCACGTCAGCATCGTCCCGTTTCTTCAGCGGCGTATAACGGGGGTGCCGTGATTCTTTATACGGATCGTTGTGCTTCGTATTGTAACAGCAGATGAACCCCCAACGTGGATGCTCACTCTTGTTCTGATCCGAACGGTGGAGCAGATTCGAATGGAAAAAGACAGCCGATCCCGGTTCTAAAGTACAATACACCAGCTCAAATCGTTCGCACGCCGCTACCACCCGCTCCGGGTCTGCCCCGGTCTGGTCACCGACCTTGCCGTGATGCATGCGGCCCATGAGATGACTCCCTTTCAGCACCTGCAGGCAACCGTTTTCCTGCGTCGCCCGGTCGACGGCAATCATGCAGCTCCCCATGTCCGGAAACAGACAGCCATTGTTGTACCAGTATCCGTAATCCTGGTGCCATGCCCAGGCGCCACCCACTTTGGCTTCCTTCTGGATCATCTTGTGGTGGTAATGATAAACCTCATCCCCCAGCAGTTCCTCCATCCGGTCTACCACCCGATGCCCGGCGGCGATCACACCATAAATGTCATCGCCCACTTCATTCTCGACGCTCAGCTTGACCGCGCCTCCTTCTCCGTCGGCACGACTGAAGGTCGCCTGCTGCATCGCCAGATCCGCCCGGCCGATCTGTCCCAGCAGTGTCACTTCTTCCTGGCTGAACAGCGATTCCACGATGATAAAGCCGTCACGCTGAAACCGCTCGATTTCCTCTGCAGTGAATAACGACGTCGACATGCCTCACTCCCCCAGTCCCAACAATAAATGAGGGCTGATCTGGAACCTTCTGGAGAAGACCCGTGTGCTACTGTCGGCTTGTCTGACAGTGCCCCCCAGAACTCATTTCCAGCCCAACACAGTTACTAACCTTCTCAAGCATCGGGTGGCACTGTGGGCTTACCCAACAGTGATCGTCTACCACACAAAACCAGAGACTCCTGTTATTCTACCGCCTCGCTTCCCCGGTTGCGAGCAGATCATTGCCAAACAAAAAAACACAGCCCTCCAGTGAAGAGCTGTGCTTTGAAAAGTGAATTCAACAGCAGGATCAATCAGGCTTCATCCAGCAGATTGACGGCTGCAAATTCCTGACCTTCCAGCATCGCCAGGCTGGCCCCACCGCCGGTACTCACGTGCGAGACCTGATCGGCAAAACCGAGCTGCTGGATCGCGGCGGCACTGTCGCCACCGCCGATAATGCTGGTGGCATCGCTGTCGGCGATCGCCTGGGCAACGGCTTTCGTCCCTTCATCAAAGGGCGGCATTTCGAACACACCCATCGGACCGTTCCAGACGACCGTTTTAGCAGCCTTCACTGTTTCAGCAAACATCTTCGCGGTTTCCGGACCAATATCCAGACCTTCGAAACCATCGGGGATTTCACCCGCTTTGACGACCTGCTTATTGCAGTTGCTGTTGAAATCGTCGCCACAATGTGTGTCGACCGGCAGCATCAGCTTGTCGCCCCCCTTGGCGATCAGCTCTTTGGCCAGCTCGACCTTGTCCTTTTCTACCAGGCTGTCACCTACCTGGCCTCCCTGGGCCAGCGAGAAGGTGTAGGCCATTGCCCCGCCGATCAGCACCTTGTCGCAGATGCCCAGCAGGTTGTTAATCACGTTGATCTTGTCTGAAACTTTGGCCCCGCCCAGGATCGCCACGAAGGGACGTTGCGGACTGGCAATCGCATCGGACAGGTATTGAATTTCCTTCGCGACCAGAAAACCGACCACTTTCGGCTTGCCGTCCATCGCTTCGGGTACTGCCACCATCGAAGCATCGGTCCGGTGACAGGTACCAAACGCGTCGTTGCAGTAGATGTCAGCGAACCCAGCCAGCTCGCCTGCAAAAGCGGCATCCCCTTTTTTCTCACCTTCGTTGAAACGCAGGTTCTCCAGGATCAGCACCTGGCCATCCTGTAATGCAGCGACTTTCGCTTTCGCGTCATCACCAACGGTATCGGTTGCGAAGGCGACATCCTGATCCAGCAGCTTACCCAGGCAGGCCGCTGTCGGCTTCAGACTGAACTTCGCATCGCCGGCATCACCTTTGGGACGTCCCAGGTGACTCATCAGAATCAGGCGTCCGCCACGATCGATGACCGATTTAATCGAAGGCAGTGCCATCCGCACCCGGCGATCGTCGGTGATGTTCAGAGCGTCGTCCAGCGGAACGTTAAAATCCACACGCATTAAAACGGTCTTACCCGCTACGTCTACGTTTTCAATTGTTTTCTTTGCCATGGAAACTTGAACCTGTCTCTTAGTTTACAGAGGTTAAGATAGAATGTGACTGTATTGAACCCGTCTGAGAAAAGACGGACTCCTGATCTTCGTGGCGGGAGCACAGTTGTTTCGAGCGCGGACTGAAAAACGACCGTGGACTACTCGTCCATCACGTCTTTTTCTTTCGCATCCGCCATGCTGTTGACTTTACCTTCGAACTTCTTGGTCAGTTCCTGAATCTGATCCTTGGTGTCGTCCCGTTCGTCTTCCCCCATGATCTTGTCTTTTTCCGCCTGGTCTGCGTGCTTGTTCGCATCGCGGCGGATATTGCGGATCGAAATCCGGGCTTCTTCAGCCAGCTCTTTGACGCGAGAGACCATCTGCCGACGACGTTCGGTCGACAGCGGGGGAATGTTCAACCGCACCACGCGTCCATCCGTGTTCGGAGCCAGACCGACATCGCTGGCCTGAATCGCTTTCGCAATCTCACCCACCATCTGGGCATCGAAGGGGCGAATCAGAATCTGCTGAGGCTCGGGAACACTCACGTTTGCCATCTGCTTTAATGGTGTTGGCGAACCGTAATAATCGACGCGGATCGAATCCACCAGACCCGGTGTGGCCCGCCCCGTGCGAATTCCCTGCAGCTGACCCTGAAATACGTGAACCGCTTTGTCCATTCGTTCTTCCGCGTCGAGTAAAATCTCTGCCTGGTCCATGCTGCAAGTCCTTCGAATAGTTAGCTTTATCTGAATAGAATCGGTATCTGACTGGATGCGGTCGCACCGCCGACCGGAAATGTTCAGTCTGTCAGCAATACGAGCTGGCCCGATTTTAGTTGACCAGCTCTGAAAATCAAACCGTCAGCAACGAGAAAAACCAGCTGAAACGTGTTCAGCTGGTTTCTCCAGGCAATTCTTACTCTTTCACTCTCAATATTCGAAAGTCAGCCGCTCAGGCAATCGGCGACTCTTCCCGCTTGATGATGCCACTCAGATACAGGAGGGTGATTTCCTGAGGCAGATTGGTCTTGAAGCGTAGATTCGTGTGTTCGGCCTTCAGTAGATCACGACGACTGATCTGGCCCACCAGGTAATTTCCGTCGCGGACGACAGGCAGTCGACGCGTCGGTGTACTCTGGAAAATCTGGGCAATGGTCAACAGATCTGTATCTTCCGTGATGCACCGTGGTGCCGTGTCAATAAACGGAAAAATCTGTGTGGAAGGCAGCTGCTCATAGCTGGCTTTGATCAGCACATCCATACAACACCGTTCAGAAAAGACCCCCAGTAACCTGCGTTCTGAGTCCAGTACAGGTGCACCGGATATCCGATGACTCAACAGCTTCCCGATGGCCACGTGCACATCCATGTCCGGAGTTAAGGTAACTAACTTCGTGACCATGATGTCCTTTGCGAGTACAGGCTTATCCATAGCTTTTCCCCCCTTCTAAATTGGCGATTTTAGAGTCCAGATTTTTTGAGTCACACAAAGAACAGTTACAGGAAATGATTTCAATACGATGTGTATGCGTGAACTCAAACGAGAAATGAAATAACGCCTGGTACGTTATTCATATTTGAATGTGGAAAACCTATGCATTCTACCAAGCATTTTTTGATTACTCAAAATCTTTTCCACTGATCACGTAGCCATACATGTGATCTGCGAGCTGTTATCCTCTTCATTTTCAATGACTTAACAATTTCCACAAAAAAAGTTCCTTACGCCTTTTACACCAATTTCTGAGCCATCCTGGAAGTCGAGACCTGACAGATACGCTCCATGACGCTTATAATCAGGGTTCGCCAAAACAACTTCAGAGTCTCCTGCACCAGCTCCCCTGTCGGGGTGTTGGTCAGACAATAGAAATCAGGGTAATGTCTCAACGCGTGGAAATTGATGGTGTTGGACTGCATCTGGGCCGACCGGACCAGACTGTCAGCGACTGGATCGGACAACACGAAGCACTCAAACAGCTCCTCGCCTGCTGGCTGGTGATCGACGAAAAAGATATGCCGCTCACGCCGCGCCTGGTAGGGACTCCCGGAATTGGAAAAACGTCTCTGGCCATCGCCGGCGCTCGCACGCGCGATCAGGAACTTTACATCTATCAATGTACTGCAGACACGCGTCCGGAAGACCTGCTGGTCACCCCCGTCCTGGCAGAGAGTGGCAAGATCAAGTATCACGCCTCGCCGCTGGTCACCGCCATGGTTCGTGGCGGGATCTGCGTGCTGGATGAAGGCAACCGCATGAATGAAAAATCATGGGCCAGCCTCGCGCCGCTGCTCGATCATCGACGTTACATCGAATCCATCGTCGCTGGCGTAACGATTCCCGCGCATCCCGAATTCCGCTGCGCCGTCACGATGAACGAAGATGAGTCCACTTTCGAAATTCCAGACTACATCCTCAGCCGGCTGCAGCCCAGCATTACCCTTGAGCATCCCAACCGCGAAGACGAAAAGATGATTCTGCACTATCATCTCCCCTTTGCCGATGAGCACATGCTCGATCTGACCGTCGACTTCCTGCAGCAGTCGCACAGCCTCAAACTGGACTTCTCGACCCGCGACGGGATCAACGTGCTGCGACTGGCACTCAAACGCGCCGCCCAGGACAAGGAACATCCTCTCAGCAAAGATACCATCTGGCTGGAAGCCCTCAAGAGCTGCCTGGGCGATGATGCCCTCGACCTCGAATCCCTCTCCGAAAAGCGCAAGCAGAATCTGGGAGGCAACATGATGCCCATGGGTCTGGGGGACTTCTTCTTCTCCCCGGACAACCCGCTGCACCCGGATCGCGATGAAGACGATTACGAGGACTACGAGGAAGATGAAGACGACGACAACTATTAAGCAGCCTTCAGACGTGGTGACACTCTAACCGGACAGTTACTCAGACACGGTCTCAGGCTTCTTTGCCGTCACCGGTGGTTCTTCAAAGCTCAGCCGGATCTGGAACGGTTCAATCAGGATGTTCTTTCGCGCCAGATCGGGCACAACCCAGATCCGCAGCCGGTTACTGCTCGTCGTCTCCTTGAGCACCTGCGATCCGTCCCGCAGATCGATCACTTCCAGATCGACCTGATTCCCTGAAGTGACCGGCCCCCCCGTCACCCGGCGGATCCCGAACGTCATCACCGGCAGATCGAAGAACTGCGTAAAATCGACCCCCTGCGCTTCCAGCATTCGCGACCACATCAACTCACCCGTCTCTCGATCGATCGAATACAGCATACCGTTGAACATCAGCGTCGTCATACTCATCGGACGGAACGTTACCCTGCTTTTCGCCACATAAGGCAGGCTGACAAACACCAGATACTGTTTCTCATTCTCCAGCAGCAGTACGCGGAGCACATTCGGAGCGGCCTGCCCTTTGACTTCGGTTTTCTTCTCTCCGGTACGCAGATCCACAATGGAGATCGTTCCCTCCGGTGCAATCATCGCGATTTCGTAATTCTGCCCCAGTGTATAGTTCGTCTCTTTATCGATCTCCATGCTCCAGACCACTTCATCACTGACCAGGTCTCGCAGCTCCATTCTCCGTGTCGCATCAGCCGGGGGCCCCAGCGTCAGCAGAAAACGTTCAAAAGCAAATACCGCCGAGTCGCCCGGCTTCAACTTGAACGCATTGACCACTTCGCCATCCGATCCGCTGAGTACCACATACCGCGGCTCGGTCCGGTTCTCAGACGTCATCACAATCACATGCTCTGCATCGCCAAAGTGCCAGCTGCTCGTTGCCAGCCCCTGACGCTTCCAGAGAATCTCCCCCGTCAGCAGGTCGGCGGCGATCAGATCGCCTCCCAGTTGATAACAGAGAAACTCTTCATTGACGGTTCCGATCCGCCCCAGCTGTTCCCGGTCCGAATTCCGCGTGATGTATTCGCGTAATACGGGAGCCAGTCCGGTCCGTTCGATCGAAATATAATCACGCAGGCTTGGCGGCCCCGGAATCATCCGCTGTTTCCAGAGCAGGGTCGGTTGACCATCGACATTCCGGTTCAGTGGATCCAGTACGAAAAACTCGGCACCGAAATTCACAATCAGATAATTCTCAAACACGCGTGCCGAGAAATAAGGCTGCTGGGGAACTTCGATTCCCGCTTCCGCCAGCGAAAATGTCCACAACGGTTTTCCTGCACTGTCAAACGCCAGTAACTGCTCTTTTGCCGGCCCCACTTCCAGCCGCTGATTCTCGAACAGCGGATTGGTCAGACCGATAATCTCCACCGGCAATGACGTGTTCTGCCCCTTGGACTGCTCATCCCGATAGACCTGGGCCGGATAAGCGGGCCAGGCGGATTTCGGCTGCAGCTGTTTCTGGAACGCAGGATCCGACTGCCACGCCTGCGCCAGCTGACGTCCCGTTTTCCCGTTCAGGCAGATCACGTCAGGCCAGCTGGTTTCCAGCTCTTTCAGCAGCAGCGCCGCCTGCGAATACCGGTTTAATGACAGATAGATCTCCGCCAGTTTCGCGGTGGCAAAGGCGGCTCCTACCGGCAAAGAGGCTTGCCTCAGTTGTTCCAATTGCTGCATCAACTCTCGGCGTAACGCAGACTGTTTCCCCGCAGCTGCTGTTTTCAGTGACTGCTCCAGGCGTTCCACCAGCAGAATCCGGGTCTGTTGAGTCGCTGCCAGATTGCCACAACACTTCAAAAACCGCTGCAGTTCCTCCGTGCCCGCAGAGACCAGATGATCCGCATAATAGCCGGCAAAAAAATCATCGATTTCCGCACGCTGCGGTTCGGTTGCCCGTACCATTAACAGTTCGAGCTGCGAACGAATCCAGCGATCGGTCCGGACAAACGCGCCCCCTTTCGCTGTTTCTGTCGAGAACAGACTCTTCAATTCCGAAAGTTTCAGATAGTTTTCCAGGGCCGCTTTCAGATTTCCCTGCGACTGATAATTCATTGCCAGAATCTGGAAAAACCGTCTCTGCTGATTTTCGTCAACCAGCAGAGGTTCGATCTTGCTGATCTGATTCTGATGCAGATTGAAATCATGGTCCAGACTTTCCAGCATCATGTCTGCATACAACCGTCGCGCCCGGATCGTGGGTTTGATCTCGATGGATCGTTCGATTTTCTGCAGGGCCTGTTTGACATTCCCCGAATACAGATACAGTTCACCCCGCAACAGTTCCGCCAGTGCCTGCTCTGCCGGCTCGTTCGACAGACTGGCCAGTTGGATCTGTTTCACGATCGATTCCACCGACCGAAAGCCGATCACTTCCATCTCATTCTGCGCGACCAGCATCCCGCTCCCGGCTGACAGGTTCCCCACCAGCGTATCGGTGTCTACCCGCGTCCGCGCTAGAATCAAGCCGTCCTCCAGGCGGATACTCAGAATCTCGCCGGTATCGACAGGCTGATAATACGTATTTCGAACCACAATTCCCCGGCCGCTGGGCGCAGGAATCTTCTGGGACTTGGGCCAGGCCGGGGCACCATCACTCAGCTTGAGGGCTTCCATTCTATCTGGCCCCACCAGCAGGATTCTGTCATCCTGTACGGACGCAATAAACAGATTGTTTCTGCGCGGTCGCGACCAGATCAGCCGGCCGTCAAACAGATCCAGGCACTTCAGGTCCTGTCCAGAACGGGACTGCAGCAGGACACGATTGCCGACAATCAGCGGCGTGAATTCCGCCCAGCCTTCCGCATTCGCATTGGCATCACGACTGAAGGCGGCGTAGGATGTAATTGCATTTCGATGCTGTTCCACATTCCGCCAGAGCAACTGGCGGCTCACCGCGTTAATGCCGACCGTACACCCCGATCCGGTGGGACAGACGAGTACGCCGTGTGCCAGCGACGGGCTTAAGCCCATCCTGCGACGAATGTGATCCAGGGGACGACGATCCGTTGTGTAATCCCGGGCAATCGGGTATTCGCTGCGGAACAGAGACTGTGTCCAGAGCGTCTTCCCCGTCTGCGCATCCAGTACCAGCAGACGAAACTCGCGACCTTCTTCCGCCAGACAGTACAGTTTGCCATCCAGTGGTAACGGTGGCCCCAGGAAGTAATGTCCCGAGTAATTAATGGGATTCTGCAGGCGGGGCCCCCCCAGTTCCCAGACAAATTTGCCGGTCTCGACTTCAAACGCCATCAGGCGATTGTACGAATTCGGCGAGAGCACACTCTCGCGATCCTCCCGGCTGAAATGATAGAAGCCGCCGATAAAGCCCACATTTTCGACACTGAAAACCAGTTTCCCATCCGAGCTCAAATGCCCGACCGTGTAATCCTGCCAGGCACGCTGCGTCAGATATTTCTGCAGGGGAGTCTGGGGAGTTCCCAGAAATTCTTCGTCGGAGTTCTGTGGATCTTTCAGCATCTCGCGAAACAGGGCATCGGAAACGGTCGTTTCCCACTTCAATTTTCCTGTCTGCAGATCCAGTCCCTTCAGGTTGCGGTGGGTCCTGACGACCACCGTCTCTCCAGCCACGATCGGACTGGCAGCCGGCAGTACTCCCGACAGATGCTTGCGACGATACTCACCCAGCTTCTGCAGAATCGCTTCCAGCGGAGGCGCTCCCGGGTTACCCTGCACAAACGGATCACGGATCGTGGAAAACTGCCAGACCGGTTTCGAGGATGGGACGGCGAACTCAGCCGAAGCGGTCCGGTCCGCATTACCCCGATACAGATTCCAGTCAGACTGCTCCCGGGCCCCCTGCAGATCCGGGGTCCCCACCAGTTGGGACAGCCATTCGACCGGGTTCTGCCCCTCCTGGAACAACGTCACTTTCTTGCCATTGGGAAAGACATACTCCGGCCCGTTCACTTCCCGGGCCAGCTTCATCAGCGCCTGCCTGCATTTCCCCAGGTTCCCCAGGTGGTACCAGGTAACCGCCAGCTTGAAGGTCAGATGCGGCTCCTTCTTCGTCGCCTGATCGTGACGTTCGCTGAGCATTTCCCACAACTGGGCGGCAGCCGGTAAGTCACCCCGCTCGTAGTACCAGGCGGCCAGGGTATAAGCGGCTTCGGCCCCCGCATTCGTGTAGAAAAACCGGCGGACCACTTCGCGCAGCAGATCAAGCTTGTCCTGCTCCACCGCTTCGCGCAACATCTGCTCGGCAGTCGGCCCGTACTGGACGGAATAGTATTTTTTTCCGTCTGCAGGTAATTTGCTCAGCAGATCCTCTGCAGCCCGTTTCAGGCTGTGAAAACCCGCACCCCGCTCATTCGTCACAAAATCTTCCGGTGCATCCAGGATCGCCTGCAGTTCCGGAATCCCCGCAGAATAATTCTTTTCTTCAATCAGCTGGCGGGCATCCTGATAGCGTTTGGAATACTGACGGCTGGCCGGAAACAGCTCAAACGGAGCAGCCCCATTGAGCCCCGCACCCTGGTCTACCTGGCCAAAAGCGAGACCGGGCTGCAACAGACACAGGATTAGCAGCCACCCGCACAACGGGTAGCGGCTTCGTTCTGGAATCAATGTGGTGAGATCAAATGCAAGCAACATAGGCAAGGTGGCGTTTTCACGTCCTGTATTAAAGTCTACAAACTCTGAGATTCGAGCGAGTTTCGAATCTCCCGGCCCTGACCGAACCCTCATGTTCGGCAACAGAACTAATTCACCATCAAACGGGTATCTTCGACGACTTCCTGAATGCCCGCGTCATCCAGCTCACCGGTACGGAAAGCACGGTTCGCTTTCACGTCTCCTTCCCAGAGCATCACATTCACGGCAGCCTCTTTCTTTACGTTATAACCCAGTGGGCTCTCGGTGCCGGCAAAGACGGTCAGGGGCACATGTTGAATCTTCTTTTCACTGGCGATTTTTTTCAGCTCGGGTTTCACTTTCGCCGGGTCATCCGTGAGCAGAACGACGAACGCCGCCAGCTTGTCAGCCTGGTGTGAGGCCACTTCCTGATCGATCTGCTGAATCAGCGTTTCGGCCTTGGGGTCCAGCTCCCGGACAAAGATCCCCACCACCGGACGCTCTCCGTACAGACAGCGATAGCACAGGGTATCCCCTTTGTTGGGCCCCGTCACATCTTCCACCTCAAAAGGCATCGGAATCGCTCCCACATCCATCCCTGACTGAAACGAGACCGTTTCGGTCTGACTCAGGTCGGGTTGACCGGAAGACGCTTCCGCGCCTGGAATGGCAGTAGCAGTTCCTAACTCACTTTCCGGCGCTGCGGGTGGCCCCTCTGCGGTCGTTTCCGTTTTCCCACAGCCCGACAGCATCACAGCAGACAGCAACAGTGCAGCGGCGGAGGCAGACAGAATCTGAGTGAATCGGTTACGGCACATGGGTTTTCTCCCTGGTAACGAACGATAAAAAAGCAACTCACCCGCGTCATCAATTGTATGCCCTCAGCCGGTTGACTGTCGAGTACGAATGATGATTTTTACGGGTGAGCGTTCGCTTCTTAACCGCTGTTACCTACTAAACATACGGCATCCAGCACAGGACTACTTCAGCTCATTGACCTTCTTCAGAATGGCTTTGCTGTCTTCTGCTGCTTTGACCTTGGTGTTTTTCATGACCACTTTGCCATTCTTATCAATCACAAAAGTCCAGCGGGCGGCAGTCACGCCACGGGCCAGCTTCTCCTTTTTGCCATCAATCTCCCGTTCAATACTTCCACCTTTCTTCAGAGGCACACCAAACTTCTTGGCCACACTGCCGTCTTCGTCGGCCAGCAGCGTAAAGTTCAGATCATACTCTTTCTTGAACAGCTGATGATTGCGCACGGAATCGCCGCTCACGCCAACAACTTCCACATCCTTGCCCTGCAGTTTCTTCATATCATCGCGGAACCCGCAGGCCTGCTTGGTGCAGCCACCGGTCATGTCGGCGGGATAGAAGTAAACGACCAGAATTTTCTTGCCGACATAGTCAGTCGACTTCCAGCCTTTACCCTGATCATCCTTCGCTGTGAAAGCGGGAGCAGAATCGCCGACATCCACCTTCCCGGGAGGTGCATTGACCTGTCCCCTGGCACTGGTAGACAGCCCGCACAGACAAACCAGACTCAACAGCGAGCCAATCATACTACGATACGATACCTTCATGTCATTCACCTTGTCTAAAGTTAGAGTTGGAGTTGGATCTACATTACATCTTACATATTCAACGCGACTGCGCCTTCGTCGCAGAATGATTCTCTTTCTGACCGGGGGAAACAGGTACCATGCCGTGATTCCCAAACGCAGTCACTCTGTGCGGCTGAGCGATCAGCAGCTGATCCCCGGCCACGATCAGATTTCCTCCGGTTGTCCCCTGCAGTGCATGCAACGCGATTCTCTGCCTGAGCAGTCCACGTTCGATATCAACCACCAGCAGTTCTTCCCGCAAAGGCCAGTAGACATTGTCCCCCGCCAGCAGGCCCCGACCATAGCCGAACCCTTCCGGGTCGAGATATCCCGTCTTCCAGCGCAGCGCACCATTGGTCCGATCGATGCCGAACAACTGATTCCCGCTGACGACCAGCGTGGTGGCAGTCACTCCCAGCAGGTTACGGATCTGTTCCGGCCAGTCCCGCTCCCAGAGCAGCAGTCCCGAGGTCGCATCAAAGGCCATCAGCCTCCGCGTATCCTGAGGCGCGACAAACAGAATCCCCTGATCGTACAGGCAGGGGACCAGCCCCGTTGTCATGTGATCGCTCAGGTCCCGACGCGAGACATCCTCTTCGGAAGGGTAGGTCACGACCCAGTTGATCTTGCCATCCAGCGAATCCAGCGAGGCGATCGCTCCCATATCTGTGGACAGATAAAGCTGTCCTTCTGCCAGCGTCAGCAGCAGATGCGTAATATAATTCACGCCTTCTTCGATATTCCGCAGCGCCAGACAGACCTTCCGGTTCCAGAGCATCTCTCCCGTCTCGGTCGAGAAGCAGGCGACATTTGTCTGCACTTCCGGAAAACCACGGTGCAGTACCACGAATAAACGGTCTCCCGCAACAACGGGCGCCCCCTCAAAAGACCAGACAAAGTTCTGCTCGCGCAGCTCGGCGGAGGAGATTTTCCAGAGCAGCTTGCCTTCACCCTGCGCCAGGTCCAGACAGACCAGTTCAGAAAACAGTCCCAGCCGCTCATCTTTCGCGACGGAAGTGACGGGCGAACCCATGCGGGCATACAGCCGACCGTCGGCCACTGTCATGGTAAACCGGGGCACGCCCACCACAGACCGAAACGGAAGCCGGACGGCCCCCTGCAATACCGAGGGATAAATGATCGGACTGGCCTGCGGATCATTGGACCAGGCCGGTGCTCCCGTCTTCCAGTTCAACGCATAGATCCGCTCGGAATCATTAATGAAAACGTGCTCCCCGTTCACTACCGGAAACAGTCCCGGCGGAACCCGCTGACCGAAGGCAGGTTTGCGCGTGTACTCCTGGCTCCAGACCAGGGGAACCCGGAACGACCAGGCCGCCGCCCCCACATCAAGCTGGTGACCGACCCGGAAATTACGGGTTTGATGTCCCGCGAAGGTCTGCATTTCGCGTTGATCTTTCGGCAACGATACCTGGCTGCGGTCGGAGAGTATCTTCGTCAGTTGTTCGGCCAGATTCCCCTCCTGGCCTGCCAGCGATCCCACTGCCTGCGGATACCGTTCACGGAAAACTGCCAGTTCTGCCGCGGCCCGCTCAAAATCTCCCTGGAAAAAACTGACCAGTATCAGACGGGCCAGAATCGGGGGCACAGGCAGATCAGAATCGGGGTAATAAAACAGACCGGCATCTCCGACTCCCTCGGCACCGGGCGGGGGTGGCAACAGTTTCCGCCAGTAATCGCGCGCCTGCCCCAGTTCGCCACGCTCCCAAGCCCTTTCCCCCAGGCGATACAGCGCATCATCGCCGTAACTGCTCATCAGTGTCTGATCAACGATCTGCAGCAGTGGTTCGACAGACGACTGCGTCTCCGCTTCTTCCAGCCACCGTCGAGCACGCGGATCGACTTTCTCCCGGTAGATCTGAATGGCCTCCGGAGGAAAACCCGCCAGCAGGTTCTGGCAATATTCAGCAACCCGCAGGTAACGCCCCGGGGACTCAGGATAAAGTGTGTCCCCGTATTCTGCAGAGATCTGGATCAGGCTGTTGACGGCATCTTCCCACTGCGCCCCTGCGAGAAAATCCTGAACGGAACCCATTTTCTTGAGCACCGCGTTGTTCACATCCAGTGAAACCGATTCGCGGAATTTCCCGGCGGCAGCCTGCGACTCAATCTGAGCCGGACTGTTCTCTGCCGAAAAACAAATCGCTCCCAGTACCAGCAGAGCGATGCATCCGCGCGGTTTATGCATGGCTAAGACGACCCCACCATCATTCAGCTACAGGGCAACGGGCATTAAAAAGGACACGCCCTGCTGGACGTGCCCCGGTCTGAACGTTCTCTGTTAACACAGAGAGCTTATTAGAAATCAGTTGCTTTATACTTGATCTCACCCAGGTCGACAGTTTCGCCGGGCTTGACAGTCACGTTGTAACGCCGATCCAGGTAACCTTTCTTTTCATGCCAGATCCGAAAAGTCTGTTTTCCGGCGGGCAGATTCTTGATGGTGAACTTACCATCGGCATCCGAAACAACAGCATATGGATGATCGACGACATACCAGTAAGCGGTCATCCAGGGATGGATATCGCACTTCACCTGCATAGGCAGGATTTCCGGGATCGGATTGGAGACTTCTTTTCCTTCACGATCATTCGGAGCCAGAATGAAGTTGACGGCTTCATTCCTGAGCGGATTGGTATGGGTGTTATGAGCAACGGGATCATCGGATTTGACAATCACCTTCTGGTCGGTCCGAACGATCAGGGCGTGTGGTTTGAAAGTACAGCCTTTCTGATCGAAGACCACAGTTTTGTTTTTTGATTCTTTCAGGTCAGGATGAATCTCTTTGGGCTTATACACGTACAGAAAGATGTTCTGGATCCCTTTGTTATCAGGATTGACAACCAGGTCCTTCGACAGGTGGTCAGTCGCGGCACAAACCGCAGAATCTTTGACAGTCGGATCACCTTTCTTCCGCTGAACCACAGGCTCCGGAACCGTACCATCAAGGACAAATCTACCTGTGATCGACCCCCATTCGGCAGCGGATGCAGTACCGGGAACCAAAAAATTCAGACCAGAAATTAAAATTGCGGCGAGCAGAATCTGGCTCATATTCTTCTTTTGCATAACTTAAACACCTCGTTTATTTGAATTATGATTGAACAGACCAATGGTGGAGGCAGGAACACGGTTACCACATCAGGTACAAGCGGCCCGGTTTTTGGTAGGTTTTTGGCAGGTAATTTCCGTTATCCGGGTAAACTGCCTGCATTGTGTGAAGCTTCTTCTTAACTCAGGATGACAGAACGCAGAACCAAAATCAAGTATATCTGAAACAGGATTACCGCAAATTTCGGGATCTTGAGACTCATATCTGCCGATATATATTGGTTTTCCGGCAGCTTTTCCCTCAAAACCGGACTACGGAAGTCCTTCACCGCTTTAATGATCCACCTTGGACTCTACCGTTTTTTGCAGGATTTCCTCGAAAGCTGCTCTCCCCTGCACAAGTTCGGCTCCAATATCGACCGCCCAGACCGGAAGCCCTGACAATCTCTGTTCACTGATTTTTACCAGATCTTTTGCCGTGGTCAGGATCAATTCTGCCCCCGCGCGCTCCGCCTGCACGCCGACTTCCTGCAACTCATCCTTGGTGTAGTGATGATGATCTGCAAACACCCGCATCCCGCAGACTTGTCCCCCCGCATCCACAATCGTCTGCCGAAAACCCTCCGGATTGCCAATCGCACAAAAACCCCACACCTGTTTCCCAACCACTTCCTCCAGTTCCCGGGTTTCACCAGCCACATTCAACAGCCGCTGCGGACAGAAACGCACTTGCGCGATCCGTTCCACGGGCACGAAGCGTTTCACCTCGGCGGTCAACCGCTCTAGAGCAGCAGCGTCACACTGATCCACCCGCGTCAATAAAACAAACCCGGCCCGCTTGAGCCCCGACTTCGACTCCCGTAACAGTCCCCGTGGCAACAGATGGCCATAACCCCACGGATTGACGGCGTCGATCAGGACTATATCCAGGTCCCGGGCCAGCCGGCGATGCTGAAAGCCGTCGTCCAGAATCAGCAGCCGTGCACCGGCTGCGATCGCCCGTGCCGCGGAGGCACAGCGATCCGGATTCTGATAATGAGGTACTTCCGGGCAGAGTCGATCCAGTAGCTGTTTCTCATCATTCGCTTCACCGGGCAGTGCGCGATAGCCGCGGCTGAGCAGTGCGAGAGGCACCCCCTGCGAATGAAACCACTGCGACAGATAAGCCACCAACGGTGTCTTTCCAGTGCCTCCGGTTGTCAGGTTACCCAGGCTGATCACAGGCACGCTGACAGAATGAGGCTGTTTCAGCCTCCAGTCAAACAGACGATTCCGCACCGCGACTCCGGCACCATAGAACAGGCTGAGAAACCTGAGGCAGGGTTTCAGGCACAACGCACGCCAGTCCCGACGCGCGCCTGAGATCATTCTCAGATAGTCAACCTCGTTCACGAATCAGCCTGTCTTCCCGGTTCCGGCAGAATGAAAGCGCGGGCGATGCCAGATACAAAGCACGCCCCGTCCCGAACATGATAGCTGAGATGAAGCCTGCTGGCTAACCAGCGGCCAGACTTCATCCATCAGAAACTACCACGTTCCGGACAGGGCGTGCGTGCACAGGGAGGAATCAAGTCGAACAGGATCGGAGGTTCCTGGCTCGAGCTGACAGGAACTCTTCCGGACCCCGGCACCTTAGCTTAGCGATGGGTGCCGTCAGTTGGAGGATACGGTTTGTAACTGAGTTCGACGATTCGTCCCATTATCAGACGGACCCGTCGGGTCTGGGGAACATTTCCCGTCTCGGGGAAAATCGCATAGACCTGATAGACATGCTGAATGCCGGGAATCAACGGACGCTTGGTCACGAACTCCCAGATATCATCATTTGCAGGATCGCGATATCCCACCATTTCATCTCGCTGACGGTTCAACGCCACCACCCGGATGTCGGTCGCCCCTGGAGCATAGATATCCAGGCCGGCATCTCGGGGATGCCCCTCAGGACCGTCAGCCGGCATCATCCGCGTCGGACGCTCGAAGGCAGTCCCCCGCGTTCCCGGATAATGCAGAATGGTCGGACGGATTGCCGGAGCAGGAATCAAACCCGCCTGCGGCGCGAAACCGCCACCGGCTGGCATCCCATAAGGACCAGCAACAGCACCTCCAGACTGGCACGACTTGCAACCACCGCGCGAAATGTTTCCCACACCATAAACGGCTCCCTGATAATATTGATCAACGAAAGAGTCTCCGCAACCGCAGGAACTTCCCCCGCAGCCGGAACTGCATTTATGCTTGTGACCGCATTTATGTTTATGCCCCAGACGCCACGGACTGCAGCACGCTCCCTTATGGAACATTGACAGACCGCCCATCTTGCAGTGACCACAATGATGACCCGCTTCAAGCCGGTCAGAGATCACCAGGCAGGACATTCCCAGCACAAGCAGTCCGGTCAGACCTGCCCTGGCAGTTTTTCTATTTATCATCTGAATCTATAGCTCCCTGATTGAATGAGACCGAACCGATGTTCCCGCCACCATGGCGCAGACAGTGACATTTCTCATACACATCCATTTTGAATCAACAACACGCGAACACACTTTGGTATGAAACGGACCAGTTGGCATTCCTCTCAGAAGCAGACCGGCCTGATAGCGAAAGAGCTCCCCTCTTTCTTATCATGACGCTGGAACCGGCGGGAACCAGCGGTTGTATTTGTCGTGAGTGGAAGTCCACTCGCAGTTCAAGCCTATCACTCCGCGGTTGCGGTGCCGGTACGTTTTCAGAGAAACACTGTTTTTCTGCTGCGGAGCTGAACTGCTATAGGCGTCCTGACGAACTGGTAAATAAACCAATACACCAGTTATAGACAAGCCTGTTAAGATGTAGCTTCTACCGATGGCTAGAGAAGACAGTTGAATGGATTTTCACCAGTTGTACTGGAAATACCGTTTGCAGGTAGTAAGCACTCAAAGCCAGTTATGGAAACTGTTTGTGAGATCGTAAACATCCGCATCAGAGCAGCTGAACCGGGTTCGATTACGCCACTTAATCCGGCGAAGACCAGCAATGTCAGCTGAAAAGAGACAACATTGACAATTCAACGTATGCGAACTAAATTGCCACAACCAAAGTGTCGATGCCGACTGATGTATTTGTCACACATGCCATTTACTGATGTTCTGAATCTCAAATTTGATCCCAGAAACAGAAACGCAGTATAATTCTGGCTAACTGATTCAGGCTTGTGCATCTGGACTGTTGTTGAACTTTCACAAAAACAGTCATCAGTCTACCGAGCCCGTTTTTACAAATAGTGTGAAACGTCTCTGTGAATGGATTCTGCACTATAATGATGTAAGAGTTGTGTGCTGGAAGTCGGTTTTCGTCCCTGGTTGATCAAGACCAGTCTCAGTGCCTCGACTTGAGTGATACATCGAAGTTAATTCATTTTTTGCAGAAGTGAGATTCAATAATGTTAAGAACTTGTATTTTCCGGTTTGGTATTCTGAGCCTGTGTCTGTTTGTGTTGAACGTCTCGACTTCTTTCGGCCAGGATTGGGCTCAGAAGATGTTCGACAAAGACAGAATCGACTTCGGCGTCATCGCCCGCGGTTCCGATGCTCAATACCGTCTGAAAATTAAAAATATTTATAAAGACCCCGTCCACATTTCCAACGTCCGTACCACCTGTGGCTGTTCTGCAGCCGAGCCTTCCAAGAGTATCCTCGAAAGTGGAGAAGAAGGTTACATCCAGGTCAAAATGGACACCGCCCGCTTCCAGCGTCGCAAAGATTCCAACGTGATCGTCACCTTTGACGCGCCTCAGTATGCCGAGATTCGGATTCCGATCACTTCCTACATTCGTACCGATGTTGTGTTCACACCCGGTGCTGCCAACTTCGGCTCAGTCGAAGTCGGTAAGGGCGCTGAAACCACTGTGGCCCTCGCCTATGCGGGACGTGAAGACTGGGCGCTCACCGGGATCGAATCCCGTAACCCCCACATCACAGCCAAAGCCGTTGAAACGAATCGGGGTGGCGGACGCGTCAACTACAACGTGATTCTGACACTGGACCCCAAAACCCCCAAGGGCCCTGTTCGGGAACAGCTCATCCTGAAGACCAACGATGTGAATTTCAAAACCGTTCCTCTGCTGGTCGAAGCCCGGGTCGAATCTGACATCACCATCACCCCCGAAATCGTTTCGCTGGGTATGATGGTTCCCGGTCAGGAAAAGACCGTCAATGTCGTCATGCGGGGCAAGAAGCCTTTCGAAATCGAAAAAATTGAATGCGAATCCAACGACGAAGCATTCAAAATCCGCATGCCGAAAGCGGCACAGCCGATCCACGTGCTGCCACTGACCATCGTGCCTCCTGACAAACCAGGCGATTATTCAGAAGAATTCACCGTGACCATCGCCGGTCGTGGTGAGCCGATCACCTTCAAGGCCTTCGGCAAGATTGCTGAGACAAAAACCAACTAGTTGAAAAACTGGTTTTCATTGCGAGAAGAAAGGACGCTCCCTGGAGCGTCCTTTTTTTATGAGATTAATACAACTGTCACCGCCAGCCCGGCTGCGCGCCTCAGCCTGCGTCTGCTTCCCGCAGTCGGTCCAGCACAATCTCCAGCATCAGCGGATGCAGACCCAGATGGGCACAGAGCTTGAATTCGGTCCCGGGATGCTGAGTATTGAATTCACCGCGATACTGTTCCAGATCGTTCTGCACGTGCACTCCCGCTGAGAGAAAATAAGGCAGCATCAGGACCTCTTCCGCCCCTGCTGTGACGCAGCGCTGTGCTCCCTCGGGAATTGTCGGTTCAGCCAGTTCGAGATAGGCAATTTCAATGATCGGAAACAGGGACCGCTCGCGGAGCATCTCAGCCAGTCGGACCAGGTCCTGATTCGCTGCTTCCCGCCGACTGCCGTGCGCGATCAGCAGAACCGCCTTCCTTCTTGCATCAGACATGGATTCATCCATAATAGAGTGTACTGAAATCGTCTTTCATTTCGCTTGCTGAGATTATAGACTTCAGCCTGTCTCCTGACACTGAACAACAGACAGTCTGACAACGCTTTTCCCCGACGACAAACACACATCAAACCGAGCAGCAACCTTGAATAAGCACGAACACGAGTCAGCCCCGGAACGGCTGGGCGAATATCTGATCGGAAAAAAAATCGGGGCCGGCGGCATGGGTTCCGTCTACCTGGCAACCAACGTCCACACCGATCAGCAGGTTGCAATCAAAATCCTCCCCAGTGCGCTGGCCCGCGAAGCCGGTTTCGTTGAACGCTTCCATCGTGAAATCGAAGCCTTAAAGAAAATGCACAACCCGTATGTCATCGAGTTTTATGACAGCGGCGTGGAAAATGATATCTACTATTATGTCATGGAATACGTCGAAGGCGAAACGCTCACCAAACGCCTCCGACGCGACAAACGAATCGAATGGAAAACCGTGGTCGAGATTTCCATTCAGATCTGCTCTGCTCTCAAAGCGTCCCACGATGCCGGCATCATTCATCGCGATCTGAAACCATCCAATCTCATTCTCAAAGATGACAACACGGTCAAGCTCGCCGACTTCGGAGTCGCCCAGCTGTTCGCCACGGAAAAACTGACGGTCACCGGGGGGATCATCGGCACTGCCGAATACATGTCGCCCGAACAGGCGGAAGGCAAACGGGTCACCCGACAGAGTGACCTCTACTCTCTCGGCGCGGTCATGTATGTCATGTTGACCGGCCGCCCCCCGTTCAGCGGCAAAACCATGCTGGCCATCATCCAGAAACAGAAGTACGGTCAGTTCGATCGCCCCAGTCATTACGTGGATGATCTGCCGGTCTGGCTCGAAGATATCGTCTGCAAGCTCCTGGAAAAGGATCCTCAGAAACGCTACCCCGATGCCTATGTGCTCTCCCGCCGTCTGCAGGAAGTCATCAACAAGTATGAGATGTCAACCTCGGAAGACACGTACGCCCTCTCCGGCAACAGTGAAGACACAGTCACCCCCACCCAGGCGCAGGCCTCTGTCTCAGAACACGAAGCCGGCACAGGCACCCTGATGCAGGGACTGATGCGGGCCCAGCTTGAGTCCGAGAGTACCGGTTCCCGCCTGACTCAACTGCTGGACAACACCTGGTTCCTGCTCGGCCTGCTGGCACTGTTGATTGCCGGAGGCTATTTCTGGTTCCAGGAACGTGAACTGACCCCCGACGAGATGCTACAACAGGCCAGGCAGATCATGCAGCAGCCGGAAGGCCCGGAATGGTACACGGCCCGGGACAAATATCTGCTTCCCTTGCTGGAAAACCCAAACAGCGTCAACGAGGACCAGATTAAAGGATATCTCAACCGCATCCAGTCCTACGAGCTCCGGTCCAAAGCAGGCATGACTGCCAAACGCAAATCGCGTTCAGGGCTGCAGACCGAGCCGCAACGGTTCATCACCCTCGCCCAGCATTATCTCGAATCCGGGAATCTGATGCAGGCCGAAATCGTCCTGTCCGCGCTGATCGATCTGCTCCCGGAAAACAGCGACCAGAAAGAGATGCGCGATCTCGCCATTCAGATGCGCAACGATTTAAGACAAGATTCCAATCGAACCGCACAACGCTACGTGATGCTCACACAATCCATGTCGAAGGCAGATGCCCTACTCCAGGAAAAAAAGTATGAAGCAGCGGCCGCCGTCTGGAGAGCCGTCATCGTCCTCTATGGGCATGACCCGGCCGCTGAAGAGTTCGTTGCCAACGCCCGTAAAAATCTGAAGCAGCTGCCCGAAACAATCGCGGCAGATAAATCTACCTCTGAAACTCAGAAAGCCAGTACCGAGAATGAATGACTCGATCAATCTGAAAGACTATATCCGCGAAATCCCCGACTTCCCGAAACCGGGCATTCTCTTCCGGGACATCACTCCCCTGCTGGCTGAACCAGCCGCCTTTCAGGCCGTGATCGATCGCCTGACAGATTATTACCGCGACAAACAGATCACTGCCATCCTCGCCGCCGAGGCGCGCGGTTTTATCTTCGCTGCTCCGCTGGCCCTGGCTCTTGGCGCCCGCTTCATCCCGATTCGCAAACCGGGCAAACTTCCCTTTGAAACCAGGGCGTTCCACTACGAACTCGAATACGGCTCCGACTCACTGGAAATGCATACGGACTCCATCCACTCCGATGATCGCGTCGTGATTGTCGATGACCTGCTCGCCACCGGAGGTACCATCTCCGCCTGTATCGAGCTGGCCCGGCATTCCAACGCGGAAATCGTCGGCTGTGCTTTCCTGATCGAACTCGCATTCCTCAACGGACGCGAAAAAATGAACGGCTGCGATGTCTTCTCGCTGATCCATTACGACGCCGAATAAAGACACACGTTTAAGGGACCCAGAGTGCAGACGGTTCCCCCGCACCGGTTTCCTGCGAAACGCGTCGCGCCTTAATCCGTACGTAAGGCGCGACGAAACGCCCCCGGTAACGGTAGTGCCCTACCGGCGCACTGGGATCGGCCCGCAGCGGCTCACGCAGGTCTTCAATCACAAAACCCACGCGGCACAGTCCGCCCACCAACTGGTCCCAGCGGTGCAGGTACTCGGTCGCTCCTTCTTCACGGTAGGCCCGATCTTCCACTTTGGGTAAAGCGCCCTGCTGATAATATTCCAGGCCGATCACATACCTGTTCTGCTGATCCCGATGTGTCAACTGCAGACTGGTCGGCGTCTTGTGCTGACTGATATACAGTCCCCCCGGACGCAGCACGCGCGCGACCTCGCGGTACACCGCTTCGATGTCCGGCACATAACAGGTACTCACCGGCTGATGCACGATATCGAACTCTGCATCGTGCAGACCAGACAGATCATCCATCGACGTTTCGACAATCCGTACCTGCAGCCCGCGCCGACGTGATTCCTGCTCATCCAGCTGCAGCATCTTGTTACTCAAATCGACCACGGTGACCCGGGCTCCGGCCGCCGCATACAGAATCGACTGCCAGCCTCCCCCCGATGCCAGACAGAGTACCGACTTCCCCTCGACCGAAGCAGGCAACCAGCCGCGCGAGTCCAGCGTCTGCAGTGGATTCCGACACTCTTCGTCAGTCGCCACCTTCGTAAACTGGCTGCGGTTTTCTGCCAACCGGTTCCAGGCGGTTCGGTTCTGGGGCAGGTGAGACATAGATCGTTCTCTTCAGGCAGGGATCAGGATTCCTGGGGCTGTGACTTATTCTGAGCGTCCAGCAGGGCACCCGCGAAAGTCACCAGATCTCCCTTACCCCGTGCTACTTTCTGCAGTACGTCCAGGTGATTGGTCTGGCGACACAGGCTGGTAAAGGAGAACGTATTGGGATCTTCAAACTGACTCAGGTAAGTCTCCGCCAGTTCCATCGCCCGCTCATTCTGCTTGAGTCGCGTCAACAGATCGATCAACACATACGCAATCATCTGCTTGTCATCTTCATCCGGCTCCATCTCGAGTTTCTTTTCGAAATAGCCGATGGCCAGATTTTGGTCATTCTCCTCTCCCACCAGCGCTTTGAAGAAATGCAGGTGGGCCGGGTAAAAATCTTCAAAAGGCGTCTCACCCGGATACTGGAACTGCTGATCCAGGCGCGAGCCGTATTCGCAAAGCTCAATCACTTTCGCCAGATGCGGGTCTTCTTCGGACAGCAGTCGCGCAAAACGAACGACTGAGTTCAGATGAGAAACATCGATATGGTAACTGCCTCCTTCGAACATCCAGTCCCGACCCGCCATCAACTCCCGCAGATTATCCGCAGGCGGTGCAATCGGCAGCTTCTGCTGCACATGGTACTGCAGCGACTGCACCAGATCGGCGTACAGCTGATCTACCAGCAGTTGGGCGATTTTTTTCCTGCTCTCGGGCTTGAGCTGGGCATTCATCTGGTCGAACACGGTGATTGTGTTGCAGATCCCGTTCGCCTGCAGCATGATCTCAAACCCCTTTTCCGGATTCGCACCTTCATATGCACAAACCTGGATCAGTTCTTCCACCTTGTCTTCCGGCACCGTCCGTGGATTGATTTTGCTCAGCTCCTCAGTCACCCGCTCAGGCTCCTGAATCGTCTGAAAATAGAGCCAGGCGTCAGAGTACATTTTCTCATCCAGAAACAGGCTGCCGACTTTCCGGGCCGCTTCGATGTAGGCTTCCTCAAATTCTTTCTTCTGTTCTTCGGGAACATTATCAAACGAGGTCGGCTGCAGAACTTCCAGCCCCATCGACTGTTTCTTCTGCATCAGCAGCGCATCAAACAGCCGATGGTAGTTCTTCTGAGCAGTTAACGTTTCAATCAGCCGTTCCAGCACGGATTCCGGAGATTGCTGCTGTAACTCTTCCAGTGCGGCAAATACATCTTCTGACATGATTCCTCGCTAGTCCTTGATCGTTTCAGTGTTCTTAAAGCTTGAATTCATTCGATCTGATCTCCGGCATGTCTCACCGGTGCGCTTACAGATCAGACTCCAGTCTCTTTCCCAGTCCGACAACCGGATCAATGTTGTAACCGAGCGACTCGTAAAATGCGATCACAGCCTGGTTGGTCTCACGCACCTGCAGGTTGATCTTGGGGCACCCTCTGGCCCTGATGCGCTGTTCCACCTGCTCCATGATCGCACGCCCCAGTCCTGTTCGCTGGTGAGCCGGCGACACCGCCAGATAGTTGATCCAGCCCCGGTGACCTTCATAACCACCCATCACTGTCGCGACAATCAAACCAGATAGTTCACCGACCAGAAACAGGTCCGGGTCGACTTTGATTTTTCTCTCTATGTCTTTGGCAGGATCATTCCACGGTACAACCAGCTGGCATTCGTTCCACAACTCGATAACAGCAGGCTGATCCCTGATTTCGAATTCTCTGATATCCATCATGGCGTGAACTTCCCGGAAGCTGAAGAAAAAGTAACCGAGATTTCCGGCTGATGCTTCACCTCCCCGCCAGGAGCAGTTCCTGAATGCAGGAAAGCAGATCGCCGTCTCAGGGAATCACCCCCGCAGTCCAGCCGTGGATCATAGAGCCAGACGAAAATTCTATTGTACGGATTCTCGGTGTCTCTGAGTACCCTGTTGATCCAGAAAGCACGGATTCAGCGTATTTCGCAGGCAGATTATTCCACAAACAGCAGTGGCGTCAGATCGCCGTCGGAATCGAAACGTCCGATCACCGATTCATAACTGGTATGATGCCCCAGCACTGCCCGCGCCACTTCCCCTTTTTTCAGACTGCGATAAACCAACAGCTGATGCTTACCGATTCGCAACCGATGGCCGGCTGCCACATCGCGCGGAGAAATCTGCCCTGCTTCACTTATCGTCAGACTCGACCAGTCCGCTGGTTTGCGTTTCAGGTCCGGCTCCCAGTCGATCACCAGCGGTACATACAGGGCCGTCGCTTCCGCTGCCTGCTGCTGCAGTTCGATTTGTCCCTGCTCATTCAGGCTCAGGCTGCCAGGCTGAAAGAAATCCCGCTCCTGAGGCAGCCCCAGCGGAAATACCCGAGCCGACATCCCTTTTGTTTTCAGCGACAGTTCGTGTGTCTCCTCATCCACAGACCCCGTGTATCCAGCCGACACAGGCAACAGCGAACGATATTCCAGCCGCGCCGCTTCGCTGCCATTCACGATATCTGCCAGAAACACAAAATGCTGATTGCGGGGCAGCAGGATCTGACGCTCCAGAGTATAACCGCCGTCCAGTTCCATCTGCAGTTCCAGGTAGTCCGCATCCTCGTCACTGTTCCAGCAGACGGCACTCCACTCCCCGTCCCCACTGACTTCGGTTCCGTTGACCGTCAGGGAGAATTCCCAGCGTCCTTCCAGCAGCTGTTTGCCCAGTGCGGACAGACTGATCGCCGGCAAGTCGCCGTTCCAGGTCACCATCAGCAGATTGGAGGCATCAGACCAGTAATTTCGCATTACAGCCAGGGCCGACCAGTCAGACTGATTTGCAGCATGATCGTCAGCCTGAATAAAGAACGGCGACTGCTTCTTTTTCCCGGAACTCAATGACTTGAGATACATCCGCTCGGCACTCCGGCTCGACAGTCCGGAGAACCAGGCTGCCAGGCTCAGCAGACTACTATGGTCAATTGTATGCACCGGGCACAAAGCCAGCTTGCCGGAGGCATTACTGGTTGCCACCAGCACCTGAATGGTCAACTGGAACCGATCCCGCGCTTCCTGATCCCAGAGACGCTTCTTCCAGACCTGGCTGATAAACAGAGACCGTGTCAACGTGGCCAGCCAGAAATCAATTCGGGACAGCATATCCGCGTGAGGCGTTCCATCAGTGTCTGTCCGGTCAAAAAATCCATCCCGCAGATTCTGTTGCCCCAGCTGCCGCAGATTCTTGGCCCCCGCGACCTGGGAAAACAGGAAGCTGGCCCGCCAGGGAATTTCGCCGGAGTTCAGCAGCACTTGATCATCCGGAGTTTCTGAGAAATCGGTCTCCTCCAGTTTGAAACAGATCGCGGCTGCCGCACTGAGACAGGCGCGCCAGACGCTGATCAGAGTCGCCGGTGCCAGACGATAACCCACGTTTTCCAGCAGCTCCATCAGCAGCAGTAATTCAAACGGCTGCATCGGTTCAGACAGGGTCACCTGTTCCAGCCAGCCATACAGCAGCCGACTCACTTCGTCCCAGCTCAAACGGGGTGTCTTTTTGCGTTTTCCGCTCTGCGATACTTTTTTATTCTTACCGGGCAAATTGCAGGCTGACTCAACCAGATTGATCAGGTCGGCAGTACGGCCCGGATCCTCAACCTCTTCGGCCGACCACAGGGCGGACCACAGCATCTCAGCACTGTGTTTTGTCTGCTTTTTCTGTTTGGCAATCTCTTTCAGTCGCGCAGTCAGACCTTGACCAAAACGTTTCAGATCTCCGAACTGTGCTCCTTTCATCAGGTCGCCGCGCGGTTTAGAAGCCCAGCGGACCGCCTGCAGAAATTCTTCATCTGAGAGAGACCAGTATTGCTGGGGCACAGCCTGACCAAATTCAATCGACATGATTTCTTCCATTTTCCAGTTCCCCAACAATGACATTCCTGCCGATCAGTCACCAGAATCGAGCGACCTGACCAGCCTCGCCTCTAGCAGACTCTCACCTGCGGAATGGTGACAAAAACTGCGCAATGCGCGGCTTGCGATAAGATAGACATTATAGGGTAACGTGATTTCCCCTGAAATCAATTGATCCAGACCCCATTCAGCATCACCCGGGCCACATCGGAACGGGAATCTAACAAAAGATCACTACCTGTCCCTCCGCCAGCCTCTTCCGGCAGTTGAATCAAAGCCAGATCCGCGGCTTTCCCCACCTCCAGCGAACCTGTCTCCTCAGCGAACCCCAGTGCGCGGGCGCCCGCCAGTGTCCCACACTCCAGAATCAGCTCGGTCGGCACCTGGGGACAGATTTCACGCAGAAACAGAAGCTCCTTCCAGAGGCTCAGATCCGGGTTCGAAGCCCTGCTGTCCGTCCCCAGGGCCACATTGATTCCCTGCTCAATCATGGTCAGCCAGGGATGGGCCGGATGCCCGAAATAGTGGTGCGTCCGCGGACAATACACCACAGAAATCGCGGGAGCCCCTTGCAAAAACTCCCATTCCGGCGGTCCAAAATAATTACCATGCACCGCCAGCGCCGCGGGTAACTCCGCCAGTGGTGCCAGGTAATCGGTCATCCGCATCCCGTCCTGCAGGATTTCCGGATCCCACAGGCCCAGCTCACTCAGCAGATCGACAAACGCCCCTTCCTTGCGCTCCAGCAGGTCGTATTCCGCCGACGTCTCCCCCAGATGGACGGCAACCGGCACTCCCTGATCCCGGGCCTGCTGAATCAGATTCAGATATAAATCAGGATGCACACTATAGGGTGCATGCGGACTCAAACCCGGGAATAATCGCGGTAACGCCTCCGGACGGATCGGTTCTTCCAGAAACGCAGCCGCAACCTGCTCCTGACTGGCTTTTCGATCCGGAGTGAACCCCAGGCACTCCCGAAATACCACTGCCCGCGGCACCTGGGAGTCAGCATTGAACAGCCGCAAACTCTCTTCACTTGTCGCGATCTCACCCACAGTGGTCGTTCCCGCCGACAGACACTCGGAAATCCCCTGCTGAATCCGTTCCGTAACGGGCTGCTCCGTCTCAAACCGCGACTTCATAATCGCCCGAATCCAGTCCGTGAAGGGAGCAGCAGGTTCCAGCGGTGCCCGGAGCTGACTGAATTCCAGATGTGTGTGGGCATTTATCAGCCCGGGAACCAACGCCACGTTCCCCAGATCGATGGCCCGGGAATGCGCTCCCCCGTACACGGCGGCAATCCGGGTCCCTTCAATCTCGACAATCCCATCCTCCAGGGGAGGACCATTGACGGGAAACACCCAACGCGCTTGATAGATTTGACGTTCCAAGAGACTGCTGTTTTCAAAACAAAGGTCAACGGCGAAAGAGACAAGTTGCCGTGCATTATAACAGTCGGAAATTTATTTGGTATCGGTCAAACGACGATTGAAAGACGAGGAGACCAGAGCATCCGTCGACGCGGAATTCGGATCGACTGCCGCCTTTGACTGCAAAATCGTCCAGCGCAACAGGAAGAAAGCAACAGCAGCACAGATCAGCAGCAGCGGCCAGGAGTAACGTAACCCTTCTGCCTGCATGCTCACAAAATACTGCAGACCGTTGGTCGGCTCCCAGTTCTCGGGAATCCGCCCGCGAAATACGGAAAGCGAGTTATAGATCACATGAAAGATGATACCCGGGAACAGACTGCGACTGTGGACCGCGACCAGCCCCAGGGCCAGCCCCATCAGGGTCGCATTAAAGACCTGTTGTGGAATCTGGTGCATCGCCCCAAACGCGACACTCGAGAGAATCACTGCCAGCCAGACCCGCCCCTTGCGGCCAAAACCGCTCAGAATAAATCCGCGGAATGCCAGTTCTTCACAAATCCCGGGCGCAATCGCAAACGCCAGCAGAATCAGCCAGATCGGCTGACTGGGATCTGACATTTCCTTGATGATCGCCGCGGCCCCGGCAGGCAGCTTGGGGAAGAACCATTGCAGGCTCGAGGAGAGTTCCAGCGACAAGGGATGTAACATGAAAGGCAGCAGAAGCCCCACGCCCCAGAATCCCAGCCGGGGCAGGTACAGACGAAACGTCTTCCGCACGCTGGTCGTCAGCATGATCCCCATGATCAGCGCGGGAGTCGCAATGATCGCCAGCTGCTGGATCATCAGCAACTGCATGCTGCGTACGGCCCGTTGTGACACGGGTGCCGTCAGAATCGCTTCTCGAATCGTATTGATCAGAGCAAACTGCAGCAGCATGATGATCACAAAACAGAAACCGGCTTCTGCAAAACTGGGCAGTGCATCTTTGGTTCGCATCAGGTGCTTCAGCCACAGCCCGACTTCAAACCGCTCGGCTTCCCGGAACAGTACATCTTCCCGCTGAAACTGGTCAATGGCCCACCAGAGCGCCAGCAGACTGTAGCCGATGCTCGTCACCAGCACCGGGATGGCATACACATAGAGAGCGCCCGCGTTCACCGTAGACAGCAGCATCCCCTTCAACAACAGGGCCACTCCCACGATCGGCATCATGCTGTAAAACGCGTTGATTTCCACTGCCGGTGAAAGACAGAAGACCGTCAGTCCCAGCGTGACCATCAACAAAGGCGTCAGATAGTACTGTCCCTCTTTACTGCTGCGGGCAAATGTCGCCAGTGCCAGGCACAGGGCACTGAATAACGCCGACAGTGGGATCAGCAGAACCACGATCCAGAACAGGGCAGAAGGCGAGGGAAAGGAAAGATCGCCGATTTTCGACATCGCCCCGTCTCCGACCACCTTGACCATATGCCTGCCGGTAAAACCCATGCTTGCCAGGTTTAGCAGCGCTGTCGAAATACTGAAGATCATCACTGTCAGAAATTTACCGAGCACAATCTCTGTCCGTCGCGCCGGGGAAATCAGTAGCGTCTCCATCGTACCCCGCTCTTTTTCACCGGCTCCCAGGTCGATCGCCGGGTAAAAGGCACCGGTTGCTGCCATGATGATCAGCATTGCCGGAAACAGCTTGCTCCACAGATTCGCCGCCAGCTGATCATCCTGCGCCAGGTCAATTACATCCGGATTGATGGGGGTCGGTAACGATTCCGGCAACCGGGCACGGCTCAGACGATCCCGTAAAATCGCGTTCTCCCACGCATCCATTACTTCCTGCACGCGGGTAAACGCCAGCCGTGATTTTTCATCCGCCGTATTTTCCAGCACCAGTGGTCGCAATGAAACAGCAGGATCAAAATCAATGGGCTCATGCCGTGCCAGCTTCTGACTGACCAGTTCCAGTTCCCTGGACAGGTTTTGAGGAATCAGGATCAGCACCTGGATCTGACTCTCGGCAAACTTCTTGCTCAGGTGATCATTACTCCGGGTAATCTCTTCCGCCAGCCTGGTTTTTTCCTCTGTCAGCCGCTTCTCCTCTGCCGCAAGTTGTTTTTCCTCTTCCCTGAGTTTGTTGCCCTCCTCAAGCTGCTGACTTTTCTGTTCTGGTGATTTCTCTTTCTTCTGCTGCTCCTTCAACCGATCTAACTTAACCTGCACCTGTTCCAGTTGAGGCACCAGCTGGTCCCAGGCATCCAGGAACTGCTGATGCTGTTTCAGATCGACCTTCAGATCGCGGGCCTGTTCGAGAATCTCGTCCCGTTCTGTTTCTTCTTCGGGACTGAGTTCCTCTGCAGCAACGGAGGCATCAGTAATCACCCGCAGTTTTTCCGCATCCGCGGGATTCATGAACCAGTTGGAGACAAACTGATCTCCCTGCAGCAACTGGGGATGCTGGGGCAGGTCTTTTGTTCCCAGCACCACCACGTTTCGCGGCTGTTCCGAGAACATCACGGTCATCTGCACCATCCCGATGCCCATCGCCGGATAGAGCAGCAGCGGAAGAATGGCGACCATGAACAGCGTACGCCGATCGCGAAGCTGATCGCGCAGTTCACGCATCAAAATGAGCTTGATATTCTTCCACTGTATCATTGGTCTGCTTGTGCCTTCATCGCCAGCTCATCTTCATGCTTCTGAATGAGATGGAAAAACAGTTCTTCCATGTCCGATTCGTGATATTGTTCCTCGAGCTCAGGAATGCTGCCGATCGCCAGGATCGTCCCCTTGTAAATCACCGCGACACGGTCACACAGTTTTTCCACTTCCCGCATGATGTGCGTGGAAAAAATAATGCACTTGCCTTCTTCGCGCAAAGCCTCCACGGTCTTCAGCACCGCCCGTGCCACCAGCACATCCAGCCCGGAAGTCGGCTCGTCAAAAATCAATACGGGCGGATCGTGCACGATTGTACGGGCAATCGAAACCTTCTGTTTCATCCCCGTCGACATCTTCGACCCCAGCATGTCCCGAATGTCCTGCATCTGCAGCGTGGTGAAGATCCACTCCAGCCGCTCCTGCAGAGCTTCTTCCTCAATGCCGTACAGGCGACCGAAATACTCGACCATCTCCCAGGCCGTCATCCGGTCGTAGATCCCCGTGTTTCCGGACATGAAGCCGATATGGGAGCGGACTTCCTGGGGATGGGTTCGTACGTCATAGCCGGCGACCGTTGCGGTTCCGCCGGTTGGCTGCAGCACGGTACTCAGAAGCCGCAGACAGGTGGTCTTGCCCGCACCGTTGGGGCCCAGCAGACCGAATATTTCGCCGGCATGGACATCGAAGCTCACTGAATCGAGTGCGACGATGCTGCCTCGGCGCAGATCATCGAAACTTTTACTCAGATGCTCGATGTGAATCATATTCGTCCATTATTCCTGCTGCCTGATACACCTGTCGATCATCGGCCGGGGATCGACAGACTAAAGAGGCTTACTGAGATCTCATTAATATAAGTAAGCATAGCCTATCATGGCGAATCGGCTTTCCTGAGCCCTATATCTGACCTGTTTTCTCTCAGTTCAGCACTGGCAGAGGAACGCGACCTGAACCCTTCGCAGGACCATTGGAATCGGGATCATCGATATATTCATAAAAGACATTCCGCTGACGGGGAATGTATCCCGATTCTGTAATACAGCGTCGAATTGTCTCAACTGTCAGATGATGCGTCGTCCCGGCCTGGGAAACCACATTCTCTTCGATCATCAGGCTGCCCATGTCATTGGCGCCAAAGAACAGAGCCATCTGCCCCGTTTTTTCACCCTGGGTCACCCATGAGGACTGGATGTTCTTGAAGTTATCCAGGTACAGACGGCTCACGGCCTGGGTCTTCAGATACTCAAAAGCGCCTGCAGGCGGAACGTAATCCATGTCGGTGTTATCAGGCTGCAGTGTCCAGCAGATGAATGCGGAAAAGCCGCCGGTCTCGTCCTGCAGTTCCCGCAGGCGATCCAGATGCTCAATCCGTTCGGCAAAGGTCTCAATATGACCAAACATCATGGTCGCGCTGGAGATGCCCCCCAGTTCATGCCACACCCGGTTCACTTCCAGCCACTCGTCGGTCAGTGCTTTCCCGCGGGTAATTTCCTTGCGAACCCGGTCTACCAGGATCTCGCCTCCCCCGCCGGGCAGGCTTCCCAGACCGGCATCTTTCAACCGCTGCAGTACCTCACGCAGGGGCAGCTTGTTGACCTTGGTGAAGTGATGCAGTTCCGGCGGGCTGAAGCCATGTACGTTCACGGTCGGATAGCGTTCCCGCAGATCGCGGAGCAGGTCTTCATACCATTCCAGCTTCAGAGTGGGATGCAGTCCTCCCTGCAGCAGAATCTGGTCTCCTCCCAGTTCGATCGTCTCTTCGATCTTCTGATACAGCTGCTCCGGTTTGAGCACATACACTTCCGGCGACTTCGGATTCCGGTAAAACGCACAGAAATCGCAGACCGCGGAACAGGAATTCGAATAGTTGATATTCCGGTCGATGTTATAAGTGCGGTAAGGTTCGGGGTGCAGTCGCTTCGTGACTTCGTTGGCTGCCTTGCCCAGCGCAACCAGATCGTGAGACTCCATCAGTTTGAGTCCCTCTTCTCGGTTCAGACGTTCGCCGGCGACTGCTTTATCCAGCAGAGATGCAATTTCGGAAGACAAGAGGAACCCCCTCGGGAGCAAGTCCCGTTTTAATGGCTAATTCTTGAAACAGCTGCAATCCGCAACGCTCGGCGGATCCCAGATAAAAACTCAGATTGTTCTTCAGATAACTTTCCGCTACCGCCACGTCAATGCCCAGCTTCGGTGCTTCCCGCCGGGCAATCTCGTCCAGCATGGAAACCCCTCTGTCGCGTGCCTGACACAATGCGGTCTCCAGCGATCCCGTTTCCTGATCCCGCCGCACGGCCCACATCGCGAACACGAACGGCAGTCCCGTCCAGCGTAACCACTCCTCACCCAGGTCCCAGGTGGCAGCAAATTTCGTACTTGGTGTATGAATCGCCCGGTCCCCAATCAACAGAATCGCATCTGCGGTCGTCGCATCGATGGTCTGCTCGATCGGCAGCGGTTCCACTTCCGGATACACCCCGTACTGTTCCGCCAGCATGATTCGCACCAGTGTCGCACTTGTCCGCGATCCCATGTCCAGTGCCAGCCGCTTGATCTGACCCAAAGGGACGCGACTATACATTTTCACACTCAGCACCGGCCCCTGTGTCGCCACACAGGCATTCGAAATCACTTCGTAGTCAGGGCTGCGAATCACTTCGATCGAGGGAATCAGACCCACGTCGATTCGCCCTGCCGCCAGATCATCGGCCAACAGGCTCGGATAATCTAACATCAGTTCAGCATTTTCCGCGAGATCTTCCAGATCCTGTATCAGCGGCTTCGAATTGAGATAAGAGACCGCCCCCACGCGAATTGGGGGTGGAACCAGGTCGGACATTCTCGTTTGGCTTTCATTTCCGGTTGCATTTTGCAGCTTATTATAACCGGCCGTCTTCATCTCGCAATCAGCTCGCATTTATGGATCAACACGTCTAGAACAGGCTCAGATGCACATTCTGGTCGTTGGTGTTACAATTCTAAGTTCAGCGCATACAGATTATCGTATTTTAGCAGTTTATGCCCCCTCAATCAGTGACTATCCGACGGAAAATTTGAGGACAGAACAAATTAGTGGTCTCTCAATCCCGAATTGGCAGCCACAGACAGCAGAAAGCCCCCCAGTATGTCAGACAGTAGACAAATGAAAGTCGGTTTTATTGGTGCAGGACGCATGGCGACCGCCCTGGCAGGGGGACTCATCTCCTCCGGTTTCACCTCCGCAGATAACGTCTGTGCCAGCGACACTTATGAATCCGCCCGGGAAAAATTCAACCAGGAAACCGGTGCTGATACACTCACCTCCAATATCACCGTGGCTGAACAGTCCGACATCGTCATCCTCGCGGTCAAACCGCAGCAGCTGCCCGGAGTCCTGCAGGAACTCAAAGGTACCATCACGCATAAACAGCTATTGGTCTCCATCGCCGCCGGCTCCCCGCTCGCACTCTTCCTGGAAACGCTGGGCGACTCGATCCGCGTCATCCGCGTGATGCCCAACACCCCCTGTCTGGTCAAACAGGGCGCCTCCGCCTTCGCCCGGGGAGGCAAAGCCACCGAAGACGATGCCAGCCTCGTCGACTCGCTGCTCTCCACGGTCGGTATCGCCGTCGAAGTCCCCGAATCGCAACTCGACGCCGTCACCGGTCTGTCCGGCTCCGGCCCCGCGTACGTCTATCAGATCATCGAAGCCCTCAGTGATGGTGGCGTCCGCATGGGACTGCCCCGTCACATCGCCACCCAGCTCGCTGCACAAACCGTCAAAGGGGCCGCCGAAATGGTTCTCGAAACGGGCGAACATCCCGGCGCGCTCAAAGACGCGGTCACCAGTCCGGGCGGCACCACGATCGCCGGCATTCACGCCCTCGAATCGGGAGGCCTCCGCAGCAGCCTGATGAATGCCGTCGCCGCCGCCACACAACGCTCCATCGAGTTGGGTAAAAAGTCCTGAGCGCCGAATCTCTCCATGACTGAGGGACGCCCCGCTTCACGCTGCGCAGACTGCTTCTTTAATTTTCTTAACGAACTTGTGTTCCCTCTCCGTTTTTCGCAGAATAAATACAACCTGCTTTTAGATCCCACCTGAAATCAACGGGAGTTCCAGCTATGCCACACTATCACCCTGCCCGCTACCTGTTCGTTTTCTGCTGCCTGCTGTCAGCGCCGCTCTCGCTCCTGTCGGCAGCCGAACCCGACCTGCAGGCCTCGCTGAAACAACCGATTCTCGACAAGGACCAGCCGTGGAAAGAGGTCCAGGCTTATATCGCTCCCAAAGTTCCCGGCATGCCCGAAGTCAGCAGCGTCGACGAATGGGAAAAGACCATTGGCCGCATCCGCAAAGATGTGCTGGACAAAGTCGTCTATCGCGGCGAAGCAGCCAAATGGCGTGACACCAAACTGAACGTCGTCTGGGGAGAAACCATTCCCGGCGGCCCCGAATACAAAATCCAGAAGCTCCGCTTCGAAGCCGTCCCCGGACTCTGGGTTCCCGCCCTGCTCTATATCCCCAATGAACTGACAGGCAAAGTTCCCGTTGTGATGAATGTCAACGGGCACGACCGCAAAGACGGGAAAGCCGCCGACTACAAACAGGTCCGCTGCATCAACCAGGCCAAGCGGGGTATGCTCGCTCTCAACGTCGAATGGCTCGGCATGGGCCAGCTCGGCTCTCCCGGCTTCACCCATTACAAAATGAACCAGCTCGACCTGTGCGGCACCAGCGGGCTCGCTCCCTTTTATCTCGCGATGAAAAAAGGACTCGACGTTCTGCTCGCGCATCCTCATGCGGACCCCAAACGCGTCGCGGTCGCCGGCCTCTCCGGGGGCGGCTGGCAAACGATCTTCATCAGTTCCCTTGATGAACGGGTCACACTCTCTAATCCGGTCGCCGGGTATTCCAGCTTCCTCACGCGTGACTATCACACCAAAGACCTGGGTGATTCCGAACAGACACCCAACGACCTGGCCCTCTACGCCGACTACACCCACCTCACCGCAATGCGGGCTCCCCGTCCGACATTATTGACCAACAACTCGAAAGATAACTGCTGCTTCGAAGCGGGATACGCCCAGCCTCCACTGCTCAAAGCCGCCTTCCCGATCTTCAAGCTGTACGACAAAGAAGAAAATCTGCAGAAGCACATCAACGACGATCCCGGCACGCACAACTTCCTCCAGGACAACCGCGAAGCACTCTATCGCATGCTTTCGGCGCACTTCTCCGAACCTGGCAAACCGCTGCCGGTTAAAGAAATCCCCTGCGATGAGGAACTCAAAACCGCCGAGGAACTAAAGGTCGAACTCCCCGCCGACAATGCCGACTTCCACACCCTGGCCCTCCAACTCAGCCAGAACCTGCCTCGCTCCGCAAAGAAAACCACACCCGAACAGCAGCGGGAAGCACTCAAAAAACTGATCTCCGCAACTCAATCCAAAGTGTCTGGAACTAAGGTCGACCAGAAAACAGAGGGTGACACAAAAGTCACTTTCTGGAAACTGAAAGTCGATCAGGACTGGACTGTCCCCGCTGTCGAATTCTCACGCAGCCCTGCGAAATCGACAACGATCGTCGTCGCAGACGCTGGAAGACAAAGCCTGGCGACGGCAGTAGAAAAGCTACTGGCAGAGGGACAGAACGTGCTCGCCGTCGATCCCTTCTATTTTGGAGAATCGAAAATCAGTCAGCGTGACTTCCTGTATGGTCTGCTCGTCGCAGCCGTCGGAGAACGCCCCCTGGGCATCCAGGCCAGCCAGCTTGCCGGCATTTCCCGCTGGTTGAAGTCCGACCAGAAACAGTCCACCGTTCAGATTCAGGCAGTCGGCCCACGCAGCAGCCTGTTCACACTCATCGCTGCGGATATCGAACCCGAGGCCATCTCGAACGTCAGCCTGCAGGATTCGTTCGGCTCTCTCAAAGAGATCCTCGAACAGGACAAAGCCGTCAGCCAGGCACCGGAACTCTTCTGCTTCGGCCTGCTCAAAGCATTCGATATCAAAGACCTCGTCGAACTCGCCGGCCGTGATCGCGTCACCTTCCTCTCCCCCTCCGAACGGGTCAAACGCGAACTCTCCCAGGTCAAGATTCAGAAAGACGTCGACTATCTGGGCGCGGGCCGAAAAGAAAAACTCGACCTCTATCTCCCCGATCCCCACTTCCGGAAAGGCCCTTACCCTGCCGTCGTCATCATTCATGGCGGGGGCTGGCACGGCGGTGACAAAGGCGCCCGCCGCGAAATCAACATCGGCACCAACCTGGCCAAAGCAGGCTACGTCTGTGCCAGCATCAATTATCAGCTCGCGAAAAAACAGTCCCGCTTCACCGACAACCTCAAACAGGTCTGGCCCGGTCATCTGCAGGATTGTAAAACCGCCGTTCGCTTCCTGCGAAAGAACGCTGATAAATACCAGATCGACGCCGATCACATCGGGGCCATCGGCGGTTCCGCCGGCGGACATCTGGTCGCAATGCTGGCTGTCACCGGCGATGATCCCCAACTCGAACCCAAAGAACCCTACGCCGGCTTTTCATCCCGCATTCAGGCCGTCGTTCCCATGTATGGCGTACACGATCTGATCACCCTGGCCAGATCACGCGACCTGCTCAATTCCTTCTCGGATGAAGAAAAGGCACTCAGCAAACAGGCTTCCGCGGTCACGCATATTTCCAACGATGATCCCCCCTTCCTGATTCTGCACGGCACCCGCGATGCGCTCGTCCCCGTGGCACAGTCCGAACTCCTGCAGGCTGCGCTCAAAAAAGGAGGCATCCCGGCAGAGCTGATCATCATCGAAGGCGCTCCGCACAGCTTCCATCTGCAACCCAAACAGCGCGACCTCCGCCCCGCTGTCATTGGCTTCTTTGATCAACACCTCAAACCCAAAAAGTAATGGATTTCTCTGGAGTTGACATTCACGCTGCTCCTGCTATAAAATGGGAGAAAATGTAGCCTAGGCTACATTTTAGCAGCCTCGTGCACAATAAGTCCTTATCGGAGCATATGTTACTATGAGAAAGCACTTCGCTTTCGTCCTGGCGTTGATCTGTCTGGCTGGCTGCCAGTCGCAGGAAAATTCAACGCCTGAACCCAAAACCGGTGAATCCGGCTACACCATCAATTACCCGATTCCGGTCGCGGCAACAGTAGGAATGGTGGCGGATCTCGTCAAAAATGTGGGACAGGAATATGTGGACGTCCATCAGATTATGGGCTCCGGCGTCGATCCCCATATGCACAAAGCCAGCCGCGATGATGTCGTAACGATTATGAATTCGGACATCGTTTTCTACTCCGGCCTGATGCTGGAAGGCAAAATGACCGACACGCTGATCAAGGTCTCGCGCAACAAACCGGTCTTCGCCGTCACCGAGCTCATCGATGAAAAAACGCTCCTGGAACCGGAAGACTTTCACGGTCACTACGACCCCCATGTCTGGATGGATGTTTCCGCCTGGGCGCAGTGCGTCGATGCTGTCAAAGATGCCTTAATCAAATACGACCCCAAACATGCCGACGTCTATGAGAACAACGCCAAAGCCTACAAACAGCAGTTGGAACAACTTCACGAATACGGACAGAAAACCCTGAAAACAATCCCGGAAGACAGCCGCACACTGATCACCTCTCACGACGCCTTCAACTATTTCGGCCGCGCCTATGGGCTCGACGTCCAGGGCGTCCAGGGGATCTCCACCGAATCGGAAGCCGGTCTGAAAAGGATCAACGAACTCGTCGACCTGCTGGTGAAGAAAAAGATCAAGGCGGTCTTCGTGGAAAGCAGCGTTTCGAAAAAGAACATTACCGCTCTGATCGAAGGAGCCCGCGCTCAGGGACATCAGATCGTCATTGGAGGGGAACTCTTCTCCGATGCGATGGGGGAACCGGGAACCTACGAGGGGACCTATATCGGCATGCTCGATCACAACATGACTACCGTAGCCCGCGCGCTGGGGGGCACGGCACCCGAAAAAGGCATGCAGGACAAACTCACGCACTGATGCACAACAACAGTCTCCCGACCACCAGAGCAGACATGAACCCTAAGAGTCCCATGAATACATCTGAAAGCCAGAATCCGTTACCGCAATCAGGACTGTCCCCGACGGAGATTCCTCTTTCCGTCTATGACCTCACTGTCGCCTATCACCGCAAACCCGTGATCTGGGACGTGAGCTTCGACATTCCCCCAGGCAAACTGGTCGGGATCGTCGGCCCCAACGGCGCTGGCAAAAGTACGCTGATCAAAACCATCATGGAACTGATCCCCAAGGCCTCCGGCCGGGTCAACATCTTCGGAAAACCCTATCAGAAAAATCGACACCGCGTCGGCTATGTCCCCCAGCGGGAAAGCGTCGACTGGGATTTCCCTGTGGATGCTCTCGATGTCGTCACCATGGGGCTCTACCGCGAAATCGGCTGGTGCCTGCCTGTCCGCAAAAAACATCGGGAACGCGCGCTGGATGCCCTCGAACGCGTGGGCATCGCCGACTACGCCCGTCGCCAGATCAGCCAGCTCTCCGGCGGACAGCAGCAGCGGACCTTCCTCGCCCGCGCCCTGGTTCAGGACGCCGACCTGTACCTGATGGACGAACCCTTCGCCGCCGTCGATGCCGCGACGGAAAAAGCGATCGTCAAGATCCTGCAGGAAATGAAGCAGGCTGGCAAAACCGCTCTGGTGATTCACCACGATCTGCAGACCGTCCCCGAATACTTTGACTACGTCATCCTGCTCAACATGCGCGTCATCGATCATGGTCCCACCGCAGACGTTTTCACCCCCGAGAATCTGCAGAAAACCTACGGCGGCCGTCTCACCCTGCTCGAAGAAGCCACCGAAACCATGCGCCGCCGGGAGCAGTCTCTATGAGTCGCGGCGCGCGAATTCTGCTCCTGCTGATGCTCCTGCTCCCCGGCCCGGCCCTGCTGGCAGCCGAGGGAAAAACTGTGCATAAGCAGCAGTCCATCACCGATCGCAGTATCGAGTGGCCCGCCTGGGAAGACTGGAAACGCGTCTTCCTCATGCAGGACTACAACACCCGCATCGTGATCCTGGGCACCACCCTGCTCGGCATGTCCGCCGGCATGATCGGCAGCTTCGCCCTGCTCCGTAAACGTGCCCTGATGGGTGATGCTCTCAGCCACGCTACCCTGCCCGGGATCGCGATCGCCTTCATCATCGCCAGTACACTGGGCCTGAATGGAAAATCGCTCCCCATCCTGCTGACCGGTGCCGCGATCAGTGGTTTACTCGGCATCGCCGGTATTCTCCTGATTCGCAACCTGACCCGGCTCAAGGAAGATGCCGCCCTGGGAATCGTGCTGAGTGTCTTCTTCGGCGCTGGAATCGCACTGTTGAGCATTGTCCAGCAGATGCAGACCGGACACGCCGCCGGTCTCGAATCGTTTATCTACGGAAAAACGGCTTCCATGGTTGCCAGCGATGCCTGGCTGATCGGCGGTGCCGGCCTGAGTTGTGTACTGATTGCGTTGCTCCTCTACAAGGAACTGACACTGCTCTGCTTCGACGAAGGCTTTGCTGATTCGCGCGGCTTTCCCGTCATCCTGCTTGATACGATCCTGATGGGACTCGTCGTCGTCGTGACCATCATCGGCCTGCAGGCCGTGGGGCTGATCCTGATGATCTCACTGCTCGTAATCCCTCCCGCTGCTGCCCGTTTCTGGACCGAAAAAATGTTCTGGCTCACCTTCGTTGCAGTCGTGCTGGGTGCTCTCAGCGGGATGATCGGATCGGGCATGAGCGCCATCTTTCCCAATCTTCCCTCAGGGGCGATGATCGTCCTGGTCGCGACCACAATGTTTCTGTTCAGCATGATCTTCGGTGTGCCGCGTGGAATTCTGGTTCGCAAATACCGGCGTTACGAACTGAATACCAAAGTCAATCGGCAACACCTGCTGCGGGGCCTCTACGAATACCTGGAGACTCATCAGCAGCTTCCCATCGATGTCACGGAGAACGTACAGCCGGTCTCGCTCTCCGCCCTGGAACAGATGCGAAGCTGGTCCCTGCCCGCGCTCAAAAAAATCATCCGACGCGCCCAGGACGAACGCCTCGTCACACAACTCTCGGACAACCGCATACAGTTAACACTCTCCGGCTTGAAGGAAGCTGCCCGCGTGGTTCACGAACACCGCCTCTGGGAACTCTATCTGATTACCTACGCGGAAGTCGCTTCCAGCAAAGTCGATCAGGATGCTGACGCCATCGAACACGTCCTGGAACCGGAGGTGATCGCCGAGCTGGAAGTCCTGCTCGTCCGTCAGTCGACGGAAGGAATTCTGCAGAGCCCCCATGCCATTGATCTGCAGCAGCCCCCCGTCACTCCAACTGTCCGGGAGGCCACCTGATGGGAGGACTCGAACAGTGGAGCTGGACGTTGGATGGCTGGATCATCGTCGCGGGGATGCTGTGCGCTGCTGCGACTGCCCTGCTGGGTAATTTTCTAGTGCTCCGCAAGATGAGCATGCTCGGTGATGCGATCACTCACGCTGTCCTGCCGGGACTGGCCGCCGCCTTTTTGATCAGCGACTCGCGCAGCAGCCTGCCGATGTTTATCGGCGCCGTCATTGCCGGCATTCTGACCGCGCTGTTCACAGAATGGATTCGCGGCTTCGGAAAAGTGGACGAAGGCGCCTCAATGGGTGTCGTCTTCACCTCTCTGTTTGCCCTGGGACTGGTGATGATCGTCCAGGCCGCCGATCGCGTCGATCTCGATCCGGGTTGCGTGCTCTACGGTGCCATCGAACTCACGCCCGCCGACACCGTGCTCGTTGCCGGCTGGGAGATCCCCCGCGTGGTCGTTGTGCTCTCGATCGTATTCGTGATCAACCTGCTGTTCGTCATCCTGTTTCTCAAAGAGCTGAAGCTCAGTTCCTTCGACCCGGCCCTGGCCACCACCACCGGCTTCAATGCCACACTCATTCATTATGCGCTCATGACCCTGGTAGCGATCACCGCGGTTGCCAGCTTTGAAGCAGTCGGAAATATCCTGGTCGTCGCCATGTTCGTCGTGCCCCCCGCCGCCGCCTATATGCTCACCGACCGACTGGGAGTCATGCTGATCCTCAGTGTTCTGCTGGCGATGCTCTCCGCCATCATCGGTCATATCAGTGCCATCACCGTCCCCTACTGGTTCAATTTCCAGAGCACATCCACGGCCGGCATGATGGCGGTCTCAGCCGGTCTGCTGTTTGTGATCGCCGCCCTGTTCGGCCCCCGGCACGGCGTGGTAATCGTCTTCCTCCGTCGTCAGTTACTGGCCTGGCAGATCCTCGCGGATGACATCGTCGCCCTGATGTACCGCATTGAGGAACGGGATCCGGAGCTCAGACCCGACGCCCTCTACCTGCGGGACATCCTCTTTTCCCGTCCGTTGCCCACCAGCCTGACACTCGGCTACCTCGTTCGGCACAGCCAGCTCGTGCACGCCAATGGAACCTACACCCTGACCGACACCGGCCGCGACCGGGCCCGGCAACTCGTCCGCTCCCATCGCCTCTGGGAACACTACCTCGTCGAACACGCGGGCATGTCCGCTGAGACCATTCACCGCCAGGCTGAGCAACTGGAACATTTCACCGATCGGGAACTCCGCGACCGCCTCAACGCCGACACCCTCGACACCGACCAGGACCCTCACGGCCGCCCGATTCCCCCCGAAGAGCACACCCCCTGAACCTGATTCAGGCCCCATCATTCAGGTTCCTCTGGCATTTTCCAAACCACGCACATATAATCGCTTGTTGATATTTCAAAGTTCCACCCGAGTGCGTCGCCGGGTGCTCCAGAACGGGATGAAATCAAATGACGGGCAAACACTGCAGCGGACCGGTGAACCGACGCGAATTTATGCGCATCGGATCCCTCGCTCTGAGCGGTCTCTCACTCCCGCAACTGCTGTCTCTCCGTGGTGAAGCCGCCCCGACCCGACCTGACACATCCGTCATTCTGCTCTTCCTGCATGGCGGCCCCTCGCAACTGGAAACCTACGACCTTAAACCGGACGCCCCCTCGGACTACCGCTCCCTCTTCAATCCGATCTCCACGAATGTCCCGGGGATGGATCTCTGCGAACTCTTTCCGCGACAGGCCAAAATCGCAGATAAATTCTCGCTCGTCCGCTCCCTGCATCATGACGTCGGCATCCACAGCGATGGCGGGATCATTGTTCTCACCGGCAAACGTCCCTCCAAACTGGATCCCACTTCACAATCAAAAAGCGAACATCCCGACTTCGGTTCCGTCACCAGTGTGGTCCGGGGACTCTCCGATGCGGGTACGCCCCCCTATGTCTCGATCCCCTCGAAGTTCTACATGGTCCAACCCACTTACCTGGGCATGCAGCACGGACCTTTTGAATCGACCGAGCCTTCGTCAACCAGTTATCGTCCCCCTTCGCTGAAGCTGCAGGCAGGCATGGATGGGAAGCATCTGCTTGAACGCCGCCAGTTGCTCAAACAGTTCGATCGACTGCGCAGCGACCTCGATCTCACAGGTGACCTGCACGGCAATGACAAATTCCGCGACCTCGCCTTTCAGATGCTGACCAGCCCTGATGCCGCCCGTTCGTTCGAGATCGACCGTGAACCGGACAGCCTGCGTGACCGCTACGGACGCAACATGTGGGGCCAGGGCTGCCTGCTCGCCCGCCGTCTGGCGGAAGCCGGCTGTGGCGTCGTTTCTCTGTTCTTCAACACCCCGAAGACCGGACAGGAATTTACGAACTGGGACGATCACATTCTCAACGCGGGACGCCCCGGCCATTTCGCGAAATACATGCAGGTCCGCCTCCCCTACATGGATCAGGCCCTGGCCACACTCATCGAGGACATCCACGAACGCAGCCTGGACAAAAAAATCATGGTCGTCGCCGTCGGTGAATTTGGTCGCACTCCCCGACTCTCTTCCAACAGCTCGGGGACAGGACGCAACCACTGGCCCCAGGCTTACACGGCCCTCTTCTCAGGAGGCAATCTGAAAATGGGACAGGTCGTCGGGGCCACCAACTCCAAAGCCGAATACCCAACACACAATCCCTATACGCCTCAAGACATGCTGGCCACGATCTATCGTCACCTGGGCATCGATTACTCCCGCTCCCTCGTCGACCATCAGGGACGACCGGTTCCCATCCTGCCTCACGGCAAACCCATCGCCGAACTGACCTGAGTTTCCGACTAACCCGGCACCAACTCTTTGATACCCCGCATCAGATGCTGATCCACCTCCGGACCACTGAAAGCCACGCTGACTTCATAGCCCCCCTGGAAGTAAGCTTCCGCGGTCGGCAAGTACCAGGGACCGCCGTCCCCGTAGCCGGCCACCGCCATAAATCGCTGGGGGTAGAGCATCTGAGTCCGCAACTGATACTCGATGAATGGCTCGGCTGGTAAATGCAGCATGGATATCTGGTTGACGTGCAGTCCGCTCAATGTAATCGGCTTCTGAGCGGCATGCCGTCGCAACCAGGCCAGCGTGAAAGCAGGCCGATTCCGATGTACCACCCGCCGACTGTGATCGTTGATCTGCTTCTCCAGTTCCGCGATGGAAAACGCCCGATTGACCGGCGGCAGGAAATCGGCGGTCGTCCACTGCAGCCGCTTGATCGGTTCGGGACGCAGTTGTTCGGACGCCCGTTCCATCGCCGCAAAGACCCGCTGTGCCAGCACCGGGCGATTTTCATGGTGATCGCTGTTGTTGTATTTTCCCGCGTTGATATTGCCCGCACAGCCTGTGAAGTAGACATGCAGACAATCGGGAGCATCGTGCTCGGCCTTCAGCTTGCGCGCCTGCCCTACGAACTCGCTGTTAACATGCCCCTCGGTACAACAGTAACTGATGGGATGCACGGCGTAATAATAGCAGGCGGCGACTTTCTCTTTGCCATCATAAAAGGCCACCGTCTTCAGCCAGGGATCGATCACGCCAGTCGGCAGATCGCGAATATCATCGCTGCTGGCCGCCACACTTCGGTTCTTCAGGATCTTACCCTGATCATTCAGCACCCGTCGGTTGGAAGCCACCTGTTCCACCTCCGCTTGAGCTGAAGCGACATGCGTCAGACGACGTGGTGATTTCAGGCTCTCCCGTACCGCAGTCTCTGCCCGCTGGAGACAGGTCTGAAAAAACTGCGGGTCCATGTTGGGAGGCAAGTCACCTTGCGCCCGCACAATCCGGTCCGTCTCCAGGCAGGCAAACGGGGCATCGTGCTGGTGCACACACTGCACGGCCACGCGGTCTGCAGTCGTGCCGGCAGCCTTCGCCAGTGCCTGACGCAGTTGAAGATGCGCGTCGTTACAGAGCCCCGTCCAGTCCAGCGTACAGACCACCACAGGCTGTGGCTCGGTCAAGAGCACAAATCCCAGCGCTTCCAGTGGTGAATCGATCCGCGACGCAGAGGGAATCCAGCCCCCGCATAAGGAGTGTCCGATCGGTACAGTGACATCGAAACGAAATGGAGCAATTTGTAACGGCATGGCTTCCTCGGCTGAATCAGGGATAGAACATCCTTTTCAGCATAAAACGCCGCCTGACGAAAAACGAGAGCTTCCGCCCTTTTTTCCCGGTTTAGTGCTCCGAAGAGACGGGAACTTCCTCGGCTTCGTGCTCAGGCTGTGCCTCGTGTACCAGTTCCGGATCCCATTCCTTGCCCACAATCAGACGGGCACCTCTGCGGAAACTGAGATAGGACCAGGCCCACTGCATCACCACCAGCACCCGGTTCTTGAACCCGGTCAGATAGAAAATATGCACGACCAGCCAGACCACCCAGGCAAAGAAACCGGCCAGTTTGAACTTTCCGATCTCCACAATCGCCCGGCTACGGCCGATGGTCGCCATCTGACCTTTGTCCCGGAAACGAAACTCGCTGCGCGGCTTGCCCTGAGTCTCGGCACGGATATTTTTGCCGATGCAACGCCCCTGCTGCAGCGCGACCGGCGCGGTGCCTGGCAGCGGCTTACCGGTCTGATGGGTATAACAGGCCTGGTCGCCGGCGACGAATACGTTGGAATATTTACTGAGACTCAGGTCCGGTTCGACCATCACGCGGCCCCGGTTGTCCGTCTGCATGCCATCAGACTGACCCAGTTCGGATGCTTCGACACCCGCTGCCCACAGCACAGTCGCCGCCCGGATTCGCTCACTTCCTAACTCGACGCCGTCATCGTTGATGTCGGTCACAACAGACGAGGTCCAGAGCTGGACTCCCAAATTCTCCAGGTCCCGGGCCGCACGGTTCGCCTGCTGTTCAGAAAACATGGGCAGAATCCGCGGGCCGGCTTCGACCAGGATCACGCGGGTATGACTGGGATTGATGCGGCGGAAATCCTTCGACAGCGTGAAACGGCTCATTTCACCGATTGCTCCTGCCAGTTCGACTCCGGTTGGGCCGCCCCCCACAATCACATACGTCAGATATTTCTTCTGCTCATCGGGATCGGTAATTCGTTCGGCGTGTTCGAATGCCGACAGCACCCGCTTACGGATTTCTGTCGCCTGTGAAATGTTCTTTAAGCCCGGAGCATAAACTTCCCACTCGTTATGGCCGAAATAACTGTGCGTTGCACCGCAGGCCAGCACCAGATAATCGTATTCCAGTTCACCAAAATCAAACTGAACTTTCTGACCGGGCAGATCGATCGACTTTGCTTCGCCCAAGAGGACGCTGGTGTTTTTGTAGTGGGAAAGCAGACTGCGAATGGGAGTGGCGATATCAGCAGGACTCAGGCCTGCCATGGCGACCTGATAAAGGAGCGGTTGAAACAGGTGATAATTGTGGCGGTCAACCAGGGTCACTTCGACACCGGGCACGCCTCCCAGCTCCAACGCCGCGTTCAAACCGGCAAAACCACCACCGATAATCAGGACCCGTTTGGAATCTGTCTTGCTGCCGGGGTTTTGTATAGTATTCATCTCAATAATTATTCAGACAGGACGTTAGTCTCAATCAGACAGAAGTAAGCGCCCTCCTCGTTGCCGATCACGAAAACACACTATAGCCATTCTAGTCGATCCGTCTATACACACAAAATAAGTTCCTGAAAAAATCAGCGGATCGCAGCAGAATCAACAAAAACCGGTGAAATTCAAGCCAGAATTTCGTGAAGCACTTCGCCGTGCACGTTGGTCAGCCGGCGTTCAATCCCGTTGTGATACCAGGTCAACCGGGTATGATCGATGCCCAGCAGATGCAGTACGGTGGCATGGTAATCGTGCCAGGGGACGACTTTCTCGACCGATTTCCAGCCAAATTCGTCGGTCGCTCCATAGCTGATCCCGTGCTTGAGACCGCCTCCGGCCATCCACACCGAAAAGCCGTTCATGTTATGATCGCGCCCCGTCCCCACCGTATTGGAAGCCGACTGGGTGAACGGCGTCCGACCGAACTCAGTCGAGAACAGGACCAGCGTATCCTCCAGCATCCCCCGTTGGCGTAAATCCTTGAGCAGCCCCGCCACAGGCTGGTCGATGCGAGTCGCTTCCCGCAGATGATTCCGTTTCACATCCTCATGCCCGTCCCAGTTGATGCGCGGGGAACCGAAAGGGCCTCCCGAAAAGAGTTGAACAAAACGAACTCCCTGTTCGAGCAGACGCCGGGCCAGCAGACAGTTGCGGGCGAAAGGCGCTGTCTCCTCCCCATCAAAACCATACATGCTTTGAGTAGCGGCCGTCTCTCCGGACAGATCTGTCACCCGGGGCACCGCCAGTTGCATTTTGGCCGCCAGGACGTGGCTGCGGATCCGGGCCTCCAGATCACTGTTCGCCCCACTCCGCTTCAGATGGCTTTGATTGAACCGGTTCAACAGTTGGCGGCTGGCGAGTTCTGTCTGTTCGGAAATCTGACGTTCGGGAAACAGATCCCGAATCGCGGGTCCTTCGCTCTGAAAGGGAACCCCCTGGTGCTGTGCCGGCAGAAAACCGTTGGACCAGTTAATCGTTCCCGCAGCCGGGTAGCCGCGTACGTCGGGCAACACCACATAGGATGGCAGTTCATCGGTCTCACACCCCAGCCCGTACGACAGCCAGGAACCCAGCACCGGAAACCCGTTCAGACGAAAGCCGGTATTCTCCTGGAATGTCGCCGGCGTGTGATTGGCCGAGTCCGCCTTCATCGAGCGGATCAGCGTCAGCTCGTCTGCCTGCGCAGCGATATGAGGAAACAGATCGGAAATCCAAAGCCCACTCTCCCCGCGCTGATGAAACTCAAAATCGTTCTTCCGCAACAGACCGACTTTGCCGAAAAACGTCTCCGGCGTTTTATCGGTCGGCATCTCTTTGCCATGCAGACTCTTCAGCGAAGGCTTATAGTCAAACGAATCCAAATGACTCAACCCGCCGATCAGACAGATATGTACCACCCGTTTTACCCGCGGCGAAAAATGCGGCGCCGGTGTGACTGTCCTTCCGGGTTTTGCCGCTCGGGCAGGTTGCTGTCGGAGTAACAGATCCATGAGCGCCGTTCCCGCCAGTCCCGTCCCGGCCCAGGAAAAGAAATCACGCCGCGATAACACTGCGGAATCAGACACAGAACTTGAATTCATCTGATGCTGCTCTGAATAGGACATAACGTGCTCAATTCACATATAAAAATTCGTTACTGTTCAACAACACGCGGCACAAGGCGGACAATCCATGTTGCGAAACAAACTCTCGCGACACCGCTGCTTCCTCCGGACACGGAGGACGCTGATAGACCAGCAGAAACAATTCTTCCACCTGCTGCTTCGGGTCATTGCCAGATCGCTCTTTCACCCGCGCGGCCAGTCGATCTGACATCCGCAACACAAATGAATCATTCATCAACGACAGCGCCTGTAGCGGCGTCGTTGTAGACGCCCGGTCGGGAGTCGTCGTGGAGGGATCGGGACAGTCGAACGTCTCCAGCAGCGGATGACGTCCCCCGCGAGCGGAAAAGCGATAAATCGACCTGCGGTTAAATTCGTCTCCCACTGGATCCAACGGTTCGTAGAACTGCGTTCCCTTGAAGAAATACGATTTGACGTCCTGGTAACCACGTCCCCCGACTTCGGAATTCAACTTCCCTGCCACCTTCAGAATCGAATCGCGAATCGATTCCGCTTCAATCCGCTGTGGACTCTTCCGCCACAACCACCGGTTATCGGCATCGACTTTCATTGCCTCAAGGTCGACCTCTGAGGACTGACGGAAGGTTGCCGAAAGCAGAATCTCTCGCTGCAGAGCTTTCAGACTCCAGTTGTTCTCTTTCAATTGAATGGCCAGCCAATCCAGCAGTTCGGGATGACTGCAGCGTCCGCCGTTAAAGCCGAAATCATTGGGTGTATTTACCAGACCCTGTCCGAAGTGATAATGCCAGATCCGATTCACGATCACTCTCGCAAACAGCGGATTTTGCGCATCCGTCACCCACCGGGCGAACCGCAGGCGACGATCGCGATCAGAACTTTCGGGGGCCAGCTTCAAATCACCCTCCAGGCCGCGAATTGCCTGCAGGCCTCCCGGCTGTACCACGCCCGCCGGTGCGGCCACACTTCCCCGCCTGAGCAGATGCGACACTCCCGGATCACGGGACAGAGCCGCGTAAACTTTCGTCGGCTGCACCGCCTGCAGTTGTTTGATCTCTGCCTGCAGCTCCGCTCGCTGCGAGCGCAACGTCTGCCGCTCTTTCTGTTGCCCCTCAGTCATCGCTGCCTGCAGTTCTGCTTCAGAAAAGAATACGCCTCCCCACTGGGCGGATGCCCGGATCTCTTCCGGCGTCAAGGCCCGATCATAGAGTCGCGCCTGGCTGATCACCCCTTTCAGCAGACGATTCCCCCCGGGTGAACCATGCCGCAAACCAAACAGGACTTGAGTTTTACCGGACGGAAATGACTGCAGCCCCCGTGACCGGTAACTGCTCCCGTAGGCGGTCCCGTTGCGATACGCTGTGATTGTCCCATCGGCCGCATACACGATGGCGATCTGCACCTCTTTCTCCGAAGCTGTTTTTTCCGGCGGTCCCTGAAACGATTTCGTGCGGTTAAAATGATCGCTGCCCGCCAGCCAGTGTCCTGGCTGCTGTTCTGCAAACACGATCGCATCAAAAATATTTCCGTCGGTGGTCTGCACACTCAACACGCCACCACCACGCTGCTGCAGATCCGAAAGTTTCACCCAGGCTTCCAGCGTCTTGGTTCCCAGGTCTGCTGACAGGGGTTCGGTTTTCAGGAAGGAACGGTTCCCATCCAGCACCAGCCCATCTGGTGTTTGTTTCGCTGACCCCTGCAGTATTCCCCGTAAACCTCTCACCAGGTCATCGGTCCCTCTACGAAAATCCCAGGCAGCAATCGGCGAGGAAATCAGCAGCGCTTCATCTGCATTCCCCTGCTGCTTTCGCGACGCCAGCACACGTTGTCGGGCCAGCGCTTCCAGTTGGAACAACTGCCCCTGCACGTCCCGCAGTGTTTTTTCCCGCTGTACCAGATCGCGTTGTGCTTTCTCGTATGCGGGATCGGGCAGATTCCGCTCTCCATGCGCCACACCCGAGAGGGCGGCCGCAAACTGATAATATTCCTGCTGGCTGATCGGATCGAATTTATGATCGTGGCAGCGGGCACAGTTCACCGTTAACCCGAGAAACGTCTGCGCGGTCACGCCGACAATATCTTCCAGTTCATCCTGCTTCATGGTGGCCCGCATCAGCTTGCTCTGGGGAATCACCACATCATGGGGACCTGCGACTAGAAAGCCAGTCGCCTTGACTGCGCCGGGATCGTCCGGCTCCAGCAGATCGCCGGCCAGTTGCTGACGCACAAACTGATCGTAAGGCAGATCCTCATTTAATGCGCGAATCACCCAGTTGCGGTAATGCCAGGCATTCTCGCGCGGCTGATCCCGTTCGAATCCGTTGCTCTCTCCAAACCGGACCACATCCAGCCAGTGCCGCGCCCAGTGCTCTCCATAATGTGGTGAAGCGAGCAGACGATCGACCAGTTTCTCATACGCATCCGGTGACTTGTCTTGTACGAAGGCTTCCACTTCCTCCGGTTCTGGAGGCAGCCCGATGACGGAGTAATACAGACGCCGAATCAATGCGCGACGATCCGCGGGGGCACGGGGCTGGAGACCATGTTCTTTCAGTCGCTGCAAAACAAACGCATCGATGGGATTCTTACCCCAGAGTCCCTTTGGATCTTGAACTTCAGGCACGCGTGGCTTTTTCAGAGGCTGTAACGACCACCAGTCATAACCGGCCCGCTTTTCCGTTGTCTTACTGAAGGCGTCAATGGGATCGGTGCCCCAGGGGGCTCCGGCTGTAATCCAGCGTCGAAACAGCTGTTTCTCTTTGTCACTCAGCGGATGTTCGGGCGGCATCGCATCCGATTCAATGTACTGCCAGAGCAGACTCTCGTCCGGCTTACCTGCTTCCACTGCCCCTCCGGTCTCGCCACCCTGAAAAGTCGAGGCACGGCGGGAGAGATCCAGGCCCCCTTTCGGATCGAGGCCCGCATGGCAGTCCAGACAACGGCCGGCAATCAACGGTGCGATCGCGCGGTCAAAGTCCGTCTGCACCCGCTCCGGGTTCTCAAAAAGCTCGTCTGCCCTGCTGAGTCCCGGAATAGCCAACGCGAGGAACAACGCGAGCGCCACCCATACTTTCTCGCCTGCGTGCATGTTGAAGCTGCTTTCTGCTGCCGTTCGAAAGGAGTGTTTTGATTCAGTCACATCAATTTTAAAACGATCTCAAAGCGCTTGACACCTCAGTCTGGCCCCTTTAAGATATTTCACTATTGAAACCTATTTCATATATGAAGTCAACAACAATGCGCGCTCCCAAACAAAATCAGAAATCGGCTGCAGCCGCCTCTCCCAGTCTGCAGCGGGGCATTGCCCTGTTAGAGTATCTGGCAAAGCACTCGCACGGTTGCACACTCAGCGAACTCAGTGAGGAACTCTCTGTCCCCCAGGCGTCCCTGTTGCGGATTGGGAAAGCACTCGAAGAGATGGGCTATCTCTCTCGTGACATCGCTTCGAAAAAATACTACCTGACCAATCGCTTCCTGCAGTTAATCCCCCCCAGCGTGCAGGATCGCCCGCTGTCGGAATGTGCCATCGGCCCCATGCGGGAGTTACGCGACCTGACCGGCGAGACGACACAACTCTGCTGTCTGATTGACACAGAGCTCGTCATTCTCGAACAGCTGCTGTCGCGGCACCCGTTTAAATATTCCGCCGAGATCGGCGCCCGGGCGCCCTGCTACAGTTGTGCTCCCGGTAAAGCCATCGCTGCTTTCCTTCCGGAAAACGAACGAGAAGACCTGGTCAACCGCATCCATTTCAAACGGTTCACCCCACACACGATTACTTCGAAACGCGCGTTTCTCAATGAACTGGACCTGATCCGCAAACGCGGTTATGCCGTCGATCACGAAGAAGGCCTCACCGGCATTCGTTGTGTGGCAGCTCCCATTCTGGATCACAACGGCATTGCCATCGCAGCCTTCACCATCACCGGTCCGGCAGAACGCATTCCCCAGGACGAATATGAATCGCTGGGAAACGTAGTCCAGTCACGGGCCACTAAAGTGACAATCGCCTTCAATCAGTAGTCGACTGTTTTTTCAGGCTTACTGTTAAACCAGTGCCCGCGTAACCCTCACATCTGATCCGATCGGCTTAACCCCTGTCTCGATCCCGACTGATCTACTCTGACTATCACTTCTGCTTGAACAACGATCCAGCCAAACACACCCATGTTGCAATTTGACATCCTCTCCACGCGACCTAGCTTTAGCGTAGTCATTCAGACGCATTGCCATCCTTCAGGATGAACGTTTTGTTTTGAAAACAGACCAATCCATCTGAATCAGTTCCATTTGAATACATGTAAATCCAGAGATCGCTTCAAGTTGAAAACAGATCTGATTCAAACAGCGATCTGGTTAAAGACCATACAGATATGAATTAACGCCATATCAATTCGAGCGGTGTCGGCTTCGAATTGTTTTCCCGTCAAGGTTTTCCGATGAACAGTCCCCAGATAGCAACCAGTCAAACTGTGCCACAGCAGCAACAGTCTGTGCATGGAAGCTATAATATGGGCTCTTCACAGATCCTCAGGGAACTGATCGCATTCTCTGCCGAATCGGATGAAATCGCGCTGGAAACCCGGCACGCGGACGAAATCGATCAGGTCATCTGCCGCAAACACCTGCGTAAACTACTGACAGCTCTGCAGGCCCGGGATGCGGCCACTCTCAGCCACTGCCGTCGGGTCGCGTTTCTGGCAAAAGGGATTGCCACCAACCTGGGCTGGGAAGGCATTCATCTCAAACGCCTCGAAGTCGCAGCACTCCTGCACGACATCGGTAAAATTGGCGTCCCCGACCATATCATCTTCAAACCGGGTAAGCTGACATCAGATGAAATTGAACTGATGTCGCACTACCACCATATTGGCCTCGATGTTCTGCAGGCCTGTCGCACCGATCATGAAGTTCTGACGATTCTCTCGCAAACCCGCTTCCACTTCAGTGGCGCGACCAACGGCTATCAGTGTATCGGCAGCGATGTCCATCAGGGCGCCCGCATCCTGGCAATCGCCGACGCTTACGACTCGCTGGCCACAGACCAGGTTTACCGGGCCGGGAAGAAACACGAAGAAATCATGTCCATCCTCATGGGAGCAGCCGGCACCCAGTTTGATGGCAATATCATCTGCGCCCTCTCTCGCTGGGAACAGACAGAACGGGACACATTCCACGAGGCGATCCAGGAAGTCAATCAGAATTTTCAGCCCAAACCGCTCACCGAACAGGAAATCTCGGAAGCCAATCTGATCAGCAATATTTTCTCCTACCTGTTTCAGATTGAAAGTCTCTATGACGGTTTCTATATCGTCAACGCGGACTTTCAGTTCGTGCTGTTCAGTCCGGGACTGGAACAACTGACCGAGATTCGTGCCTTTGATATTCTGGAAACCGCCTGGACGAATCACAGCCTGCCGATTACCAATCAGGAAGGAACCAGCCTCGCTTCTTCCGAACATACCATGAACCGGGTGATCGCCAGCGGCAAGTCCATGACGACGGAACTGATGTTGAAGAGACCTGATGGCCGGCTGATTCAGATTGAGGTCCAGTCTGTCCCTATGTTCGGGGAAGATGGCCGTCTGGTCGGCGTAGCAGAAATCTTCCGCGATCTGTCGCGAAGTCTGAAGCGTCCCCAGGAGTTCAACGAACTGAAAATGGCTGCCAGCCAGGATGCACTCACCTCTGTTGCCAATCGGGGTGAACTGGAAACCCAGTTAGCCATCCTGCTCAATCAGGCCAGTCAGAATCAGAATGCCGCTCCCCTGAGCATCATCTTTATTGACGCCGATCACTTTAAGAACATCAATGACACTTACGGGCATGCTGTCGGTGATGAAGTTCTCATTGAACTGGCCCGGCTGTTTCAGCATGAGACCTATTCCGGAGAACTGGTCGGCCGCTATGGCGGAGAGGAATTTGTCATTCTCTGCCCTGAAACCGACCTGGACCATGCCCGGCTGAAGGCAGAGCGCCTGCGACTGGCGGTCAACAATCTCAAACTGGACAACCTCAACAACAATCGGATCACCGCCTCATTCGGCGTGGCCCAGCTCGAACCCGGTGATTCGCTGGAAAGTCTGTTCCATCGCGCAGACAATGCTCTCTACCAGGCGAAAGAGACTGGACGCAACCGGGTCTGTTCGTTGACCTGTGATGAGCAGATGTCAGGCGCGGCACCGGACATCGTTGAACCTGCACAACCCAATGTGGGTAAAATGGTATTCGAGAGTTCCTTCAGCGCACTCATCTCCTCAGACATTGTTGTCTACAAACTGGGTGGCTTCGTCAACGATAACGACGCCCGACTCACGGAAGTCAATCCGAATCGTGCCGTCATGCGGTTGGGCAAAGCCGGCCTGCTTCCTTTCTGGGGAAAAACGGATGACCGCCGCCCGATCGAAGTAGAACTGGTCTTCGACAATGCCACCAAAAAATCCACTTCTGCTTCGCGGCACGCGACACCACGGGTGGAAGTCATGATTAGAATGACACCCCTGGGCTGGATCAAACAACCCGACGTCTTCCAGCAGCGGGCTACACGTGTATTTCGACTGCTCAAAGATTATTTCGTTGCTGATTGATCAATCCCCTGTTCGATCGGCAGATTCTGCCGGCCCCTGCCATCTGCACCCCCGCCCCTGGTAAGCCAGGCAAAGCAGCCTGTCTTTTCCGGTCGCATACTCTGCGTCAAATCTTGAACTTCCAACGATTTTATCTGTCCTGCACCCCCGGATAATCGTCAAGACTGGAAAAACCGTACACAGTCCGAGAATCCGTATCCGATAAATCAACCGTATCGCTAAACACTCAGTCTGCGCACGGTGGTCTATTTGTGGATTCCAGATTACGAAACAACATGACTCAATTCCACTTGTCGAAATCAGAACGACTCTGGTCTTTTTACCTGCTTTTGCTTTTCGCTCTGGCGGGGCTGTCAGGCTGTGCTCATAACAGCTGCGGGGAAGGAGAGTCATGCCCTTCGGTCTCGTGTCGTGTCAAAAAATGCCTCCTGTTTCATCACGATAAATGTTCCCCCAAACCTTACTGGTCACTGGACGGCTATCAGACTGATCTGGACAAATATTTTGTCAAATATGCCGCCAGAAAATGTGCCAGAGAGTCACTCAAAACGATGGCCTGTAATTGCAAAGACAAACCTTCCAAAGCCTTTCGCAAAGGTTACCAGGAGGCTTACATCGACATTGCTCTCGGAGAATCAGGGGTAGTACCTCCCGTGCCTCCGGAAGAATACTGGGCTGCTCACTATCGAACCCCCGAAGGTTATATGGAAGTGCAGGATTGGTTCACCGGCTACAAGCTGGGCTCTGAGCATGCCCGGGCCGATGGACGTTACGATTACAACAGAATCGCGACCCCCTACTCTCTGGCTGGCTGGGAACAGCCTGTTACAGAACCCTGGGACGGGAATGTCGTCTACCCTCAAGAGGCCTCTCCCAGTGAAGCACCATTCCAGTCACAGCCGGCACCAGCACCAGCGGCAACTCCCTCGCTCCGGAAACCCGAGACCACGCTGCCTCCTCCACCGGCTGCTGCACCACGGACTCCCTTAAAAACAGTTCCACAGAAGCACCTGCCCCAGCCTCCTCCGCTGCAGGTGGCTCCTGAGAAAACCCGGCAGCCGCAACCGCGACCCCTGATTCCACAGCCCAAAATTAAACCCAGGCCCCCCGTTACTGCCCCCAAGCCTTCGTTTAAAGCACAACATACACCACTGCCCAAACCGGGTGCGAAACAGAATTACCATCGGCTCCAGGAACCGGCATCACCAGCGTATATCAACGATGATCCTCCACCGAGTCCTTATTCCCTGCAGTCGTATCCCTATACGCCTTTGCCCGGGACAGAGCCTCAATTGGAAACCCGAAGAAACATCAATCAAATCGGCGGACAGCGTTTGCATCAAAGTTCTGTCATAGAGGATTATCCCTTCCGGTAATTCCGGACGCGTCTGGTAGCGGGACAGGCAATGGTTCCTGTCTCTACAAAATTCACAGCAGAAATGAACCACAGAATGGCACGACACAACATGGCAACTATCGAATGTAAAGGTTCGATCAGAATGTTGATCTTTCATCAACCAGGTTTCATCCGACTGGGACAATTCGGATGCGCACTGGTAATGCTGCTGGTCATCAATGGCTGTGCCGCCATTCATCCCCTCAAAGGCGTGCCCGCACAGTATCTGCCAAATGAATATAAAGGCGAAGTTCGTTCCGGGAAGGAAACCATCGACCTCTCACTCCTCCGTCAACCGGCCCCCAAGCATTATCTACTCGATTCCGGCGACGTACTGGGCGTTTACATTGAAGGCGTTCTGGGACAGTTCAAAGAAGTTCCACCGGTGCATTTCCCTCAAACTCAGGAAGTTCCTCCTTCACTCGGTTACCCCATTCCCATTCGGGAGGATGGCACGATTTCTCTCCCGCTGATCGGCTCCGTGTTTGCGCGGGGGCTCACGCTGACCCAGCTGGAAGAGACCATTCGACAGAAATACACCACGGAAAAAGATATTCTCCGCGAAGGCCGGGACCGGATCCTGATCAGCCTGCAGAGACCACGTTCGTATCGGGTGTTGGTCATTCGGCAGGAAAACGCCAACGATCTGGTTGGCACCACAGTCGGTAACCTGAATGTTGGTCGCTCGAAACGGGGTACCGGACGGGTCATCAACCTGCCTGCTTACAGCAACGATGTACTGCACGCCCTCGCGGAAACCGGGGGGCTGCCCGGACTCGATGCAGAAAACTCCATCTACATTATCCGCGGCGGAGCAAATAAGATGAACCCGTCGATCTGCCCGCCTCCGGTCCAGACCGGTTCTCACACCTCACGTGAATCCAGTACGAATCAGAAAATCAGACAGGTATCTGATTCCTATACACCGCTGCCTCCTGCAACACAGCTGCCTTCCGACACCGCGTTTCAGGTGGGCCAGCCTCTGTATTCCTTCGAGGGTAATAATTATTACGAGGGTGACTTTCCCGCCCCGTCCATGATTAATGACTCCACCATGCAGCGCCCCGGGATTGTCAAAATTCCCATCCGACTCAGCCCGGGTGAACAGGTCCACCTGACCCGTGATGATATCATCCTGCATGATGGTGATGTAGTATTCATCGAATCGCGTGATACAGAAATCTTCTACACCGGCGGACTGCTGGGAGGCGGACAATACACACTCCCCCGCGATTACGATCTCGATGTACTGGGAGCAATCTCTATCGCCCAGGGGGGACGCAGTTCCAACCGCAGCAAATCTACAGGCGGTCCTTCCGCTTTGAACCAGGATGTGACGATCAGCGCCAGTAATGCGATCATCCTTAGACAACTGCCCAACGGAACCCAGCTGCCCATCAAGGTGGATCTCTACCAGGCGGTGCGCGATCCCAGCCAGCGTGTGCTGATCCAGCCCGGTGACTATATCATTCTGCAATACACCAAATCGGAAGCCATTGGCGCCTTTATCGAGAAACACCTGCTCGAAGGAGCTCTGTTCGGACTGGCCGCTTCCAATCTGCAGGGGGGCGGCGGCAACCGCTGATGCAGATGAGTTGACCTGCTGAATTCTAAAGGAAAGAAGCCGGGTTTCATTTCTTTTCGAGAATGAAACCCTGTTTTTCACTCGGTTTCGCCAGCAGAACTTCGCCAATGTGTTGCTTGTCTTTAACCGTATCACGGGCAATCAGTAATAACTGGTCCGAGATGCGCTCGACTCCCAGTGCACAGTCGAGGGGAAATTTAGCCTGGAACTGAAAATTGGCATCCGCCTTGAGCAGTTCAGACCCATAACAGCCAAACCACCACTGCTGATCCGCAAACGTGGCCGTCTGAATTCCCAACAGCGTATAGCCACTCTTCAGGACATGCTTTTTGACAAATTTCAGGTTCTGGTCATATTCATAGAGGTAGTTCTCTTTGAAACCTTTGGGCAGCCCCCCCACCACCAGAAATTTTCCGCCATGGTGGGCAATTCCCCCTGCACCGTAGATGACCTCGGGGGCCTTGTGCTTGCCAATCAGCAGCAGCTTTTCCGCATCGTACACATAAACCCAGGAATCGGCTTTGCCTTTGGCGTTGTTGAAATCGCCAAAATTCACAGCCACATAAACTTTTCCAGCGACGTGACACAGGTCGCCATGATGATTTCCCACCGGGATCTTGATCAGTACCTTACCGGCTGCATTCGTTTTCACCAGTTGAGTCGTGAAGCTCCAGAAGATATTACCCCGGCCATCGACACAAACCCCCTGTAAATGATGCGGGTAAACCCCTTCGCAGCGGGTATTGTGATAGGAAGTCTGCTCCGGCTTGGATTCAGCCCGGGCACTGGAACTGAGACCAACTACCAGCATCCCCACCAGCAACAACGACACACACTGCAGTTTCATCACCAGAAGTTCTCCTCATCAGCTAATCGGCAGAAATCAGGTCCGGTCCATCGCCGGCCCGCTTCTCGTACTTCCCACTCGACGATTTTACGTATTTGGTAAAGCCCAGCTCTCCCAGACGTTTATCATCGTTCAGGGTCCGTTTGGCCTCAGCGTCGGACCACTTCCCGGAAATATTGGCAGCCGTGATCACTCTCCGTACAGGCTCTCCCGTTTCGGGATGCTTCGTCAATGCCGGTTCACTCATCCGCTGAATGACTTCGAACCGCTCTCCTGCCGAACCATCCGGGTTTACCACTTCGTAAACATAAGTAGGCATTGCTACCAGGTTACCTCAAGATTGGGACTATAAATAAAGAAGTTGCCAGCAGACGCACTGGCCATCAGATCACCGCCCGGCTACAGTCCACGCCATATTCCAGAAAACAGGGCAAAATCCCACCCTGAAATGCCGAATGGACATCCAGCAACTCATTCAGATCTATTGAAATCATATCCGAACCTGCACGCAAGGAAAAGGTCCTGAAGTTTGCACCCCCAGCTTGAGATTTAGTGACTGGTATATCTGGACCTGGCCAGCTAGAATCTGTTAGCATCATCTATTGCTGAACCCAGACAAACTCACATTAGTACACACAGCGTGGGTAGTTTTTTTAACAGGAGTATTTTCCGTGCAAGTTGCGATTACTTGTCGTCATGGTAGCGTCTCGGATGGTCTACGTGAATATATAACTGAAAAGTCTGAAAAGTTACTGACTTACTTTGAGCGGGTAACTGCAATCCAGATCACAATCGACCAGGGAGAAAATCAGAACCGGGTCGAAATTCTTGTTGATGCAGAACACAAACACAATTTTGTTGCGCATGCAGAAGGGGATGAGGTTAAGCCAAACTTCCACGCCGCTTTAAGCAAGATGGAGCAGCAGATTAAAAAATATAAACAGAAGATTCAGGATCACCGCCGCGATATTCCCATAAATGAAATCGCCGAGAACGGGCTTGCAGAATCTGAAGCGGAAGCCGAAGCCGAATCTGAATAATTTCTCGACCTCAGTCTGTTTTTTGCTGAGGAATGAAACATAACCACCTACAATAGATTATCGTGTGAGCAGCCCGCCGTCTGAGGGCCAGAGTACCATTTTCCGGGCTGCCGCAATTTAACAACCATGTCTTGCGCACCATTCGCCAGCCGCGTGAAGGGCGCAAACACCGACTTTTTTGCAGATGTAGTTAGAAGGAAAGAATACATGAAGTTAACAGACTTCGTGGTTTCGGAAGCCATTATTCCGGAATTGAATGTAACAACGAAAGAAGAAGCAATCCGTACCATGGTCGCCAGCCTCAAAAATGCTGGCAGTATCTCAGCAGAAGACGAAGAAGGCATCGTATCTGCGATCCTCAAACGTGAAGAACTGGGATCCACCGGAATTGGTAATGGCGTTGCAGTCCCACACACCAAACACTCTTCAGTCGAAAACCTGACAGCCGCTGTGGCCCTCTCTTCAGATGGGGTCGATTTTGCCAGTCTGGACGGAGAAGATGTTTATATTCTGTTTTTGCTGATCTCACCCCTGGATCGACCAGGAGATCACTTACGTGGTCTGGAAAATATTTCTCGTCACTTGCGAAATCAGAACTTCTGTAAGTTTCTCCGCCAATCCAAAAATGTTGAGGATATTGTTGAATTGCTCAATGAAGCAGACAGCAATCAACTGGATTAACCTGATTGTCAGGGTTCGCCCTGTTCAAATGAAACTGACACTTCCTGCTGAGTTGAGTTGATGACTGTCTGAGGGGTACACGCTTCGCTGTACTCCTGATTGATCAAACTAACAGGAAAGGGGTAATTACAAAACCTCACTGAAAACAACAGCTTCCCAGCGAACCTGCATCTGTTTTCGGCCAGCTTCTGTAGTTATCAAAAGTGCCATGCAAGAATCTGTTTGCCGCCAGATTGTGACTGTCAAAATGAAACAGGGACTGCATTTGCGTCCCATTTCAGAAATTGTCAGGATTTCCCGCGACTACACTTGCGACTTTAAAATTTCCAACGGAGATCGATCTGCCAACGCCCGGGAAGTTTATGACCTGCTGGAGCTGCAGGCTTTGCCCGAAACCGAACTGGTCCTGGAAGCAGTCGGAGACGATGCCAGCAAACTCATGGAAGAAATCGTGCAGTTTTTTGAATCAGGATATAAGAAGTTTGAAGAAGTCTCTGATCTGTCTGAATAACCCCCGCACACACCGACCAGGTGCACGCCACCGGGTTGCCTGTCTGTTAAAAGCGCCATAGTAGGCCCTGATTGAATGCTTGTAAAACGTGGAATTGCAGTTTCTCCGGGAGTAAATTTCGGCCCCGCTCTGATTCTGGGGGCGGAGGACTTTCGCATACCACGGCAATTCGTCAGTGTCAATGTGATCGAAACCGAGATCGCCCGCCTGCGGTCTGCTCTGGATGCGGTCTGCGAAGAAATCGCCGAAAATGAACGCCTCGCCTCCGACAAACTGGGAGAACAGTATGGCGCCATTTTCGCAGCACACCTGCAGATGGTCAGCTCTCCCCGGCTGCGGGAAGAGATCGAGACGCTGATCAAAGACAAATGCTATTCTCCCGAGCATGCTTCCAGCCGGGTTTTCAGACGCTATACGAAGCTCGTCCAGCACCTGGGAGATAACTACCTGGCGGAACGGGCCAGCGACATCATCGATCTGGAAAAGCGGCTGCTGAAACAGCTGCTCGGCGAGAAGCGGGAAGAACTCTCCAACCTGACCACGCCGATCGTCGTCCTCGCCAATAACCTGACTCCCAGTGAGACCGCCGGTCTTGCCAAGGAATACGTGCTTGGGTTTGCCACCGAAGTCGGAGGACGCACCAGCCACACCTCGATCCTGGCCGGAGCCCTGGAAATCCCCGCCGTGGTCGGCCTGGGTGAATTCCTGTCCGATGTGTCAGGCGGCGACATGGTCATCGTTGACGGCAATAACGGCGAAATCATCATCGATCCCGATGAAGAAACCCTCGCCCGATACAAGGATACTGGTGAACGCCAGCGTTCGATGGCAGCCCGGCTGGCATCACGCCGGAAAATCCGCTCCGAAACCAAAGACGGCACCCGGATCCACGTCATGGGGAACATTGAATTCCCCAACGAAGTCGAACACTGTACCGAACGGGGTGCGGACGGAATTGGCCTGTATCGCACCGAATTCCTGTACCTCCAGTCGAATACCGAACCAACTGAAGAGGTCCACTACGACGCGTACTGTCGCGTCGTCCAGGCCGCCCAGAACCGCCCGATTGTGATCCGCACCCTCGACCTCGGTGCAGACAAAATCCCCCGCGGATACCGGCATCTGGCTAAAGAAGGCATGAACCCGGCCCTGGGACTCCGCAGCGTCCGTCTCAGCCTGCGGGACCTGCCCCTCTTTAAAACACAGCTTCGGGCCATCTTCAGGGCAGCCGTGCATGGCGATGTCCGCATCATGTTCCCCCTCATCTCAACCCTGCTCGAATGGCGGCAGGCCAAGATGATTGTCGGCGACGTACTGGAAGATCTGGAAGAACGGGGTGTGGATTTCAACCCGAATATTCCGATAGGAATGATGGTGGAAGTCCCCGCCGCTGCACTGCTGGCAGAAGAATTTGCTGAGGAAGTTGACTTTTTCTCCATTGGGACAAATGATTTAATTCAGTATACTCTGGCAGTGGATCGGTCCGATCCAGCCGTCTCGTCGCTCTATAACTCCGCTGATCCTTCGATTTTAAGGCTCATCAAGATGGTGGTTGGGGCGGCTCGCAAAAAAAACATACCGGTGACTGTCTGTGGGCAAATGAGCTCAGATCTGAAATCGATCCCGCTGCTGGCAGGCCTGGGCATCCGGCAGATCAGTGCCACACCACTGGCCATCCCGGAAGTGAAAGAAGTAATCAGACACCTGACAATCGCACGAGCTGAAGAAATCGCCGCACACGCGATGACCATCGATGTAGCCCGTGACGTTGAAAGTTATTTAAGAGGAGAATTGTACAAAATCTGTCCTGACCTGTTTGATGAAGAACTCCCTTTGTAAGCGCTTAAACAAAGCGACCTCTGCTGAAAACAACAGGACAATCAGAAGTGCAGACCGCGGTGAATTATCACAGCATTCTGCAACATCGATTTTACGTTTACATTTTGCAGCGGACTGAAATCATTTTCAAAAACATCAGCCCGTTGCCATCCACTACACCTCGGTGGTGAGTGGATTGAGTAAGAACCAAATTCAATCAAGACGAAATGCATGACACAATCATTTCCCGGCCTCGAAAGCAACAACGTGTGAATCAGACTGAAAGCAACTCCCGAATACAGAGCTCGCCTTCTGAAGGCAGCCTGTCTGAGTTCCTGCAAACAGTCCTTTCACATCAGTGACAGCAGTATGAACTACCCCCCCGATCCTTCAGAACAAGTTATTTTGAAGACGGCTCAGGCCGCCTTGCGGGGATATGCTGCCGCTTTCACATCACGCTTTCAGAGTCAACAGGCAGCTCCCGCTTCCGCTGGGACGACCTCTGCTCCGCCACAGTCACCCGCCAGAAAAACAGACTTTCTTCAGCTCTGTTCGCCACGCGGGAACTCGACTGTCAGCCATACCAGAGCCGTCACAGCATCCCCGGGAGCATCCTCTCCTGCTGACTGCGTTCAGGAAACGATTCGACTCAACAGTCGCCCGCACCAGACTCTCATCAGGCATGCCTGTCGAAACAGTTCTGTTCTCGACGCCCGGTCACGCTTCATGGGAACTGCCTGCCCCGGGATCTCTGATCTCCATGGCAGACAACTGGCCGACACCCCCATGACAGGGTCTTTTTCTCTGCGTGGAAAGTCCGTCTCTTCAGTGACTGCTGAGGAATACTGCATTCGTCGTGTTACACGACAAAGGGTATTCCATGAAAAAGGAAATGCTGATTAATGTCCTCCAGCCGGAGGAGAGTCGAATCGCCATCGTTGAAGATGGTGTCCTCGAAGAACTGTATGTCGAGCGCAACAGCCTCGAAAACCTGGTAGGTAACATCTACAAGGGAAAAGTGGTCAATATCGAGCCTAGTATTCAGGCCGCATTCGTTGATTTTGGAGTCGGCCGCAACGGCTTTCTGCATGTCAGCGATATCGAATACCAGTACTACAGACATATTACAGAAAACGGTGAAAACAAAGCCGCCCGCGGCAGAAATTCCAAAGGCCGCCGGATCAACGAACGGAGCGTCGCCAATAAACCGCCGATCCAGGAAATCCTGAAACGCGGCAGCGAAGTCCTGGTCCAGGTCATCAAGGAAGGGATCGGCAACAAAGGCCCCACCCTCTCCACCTACATCAGTATCCCCGGCCGCTACCTGGTGATCATGCCCGGACTGCAGCGTGTCGGCATCAGCCGTAAAATTGCGGATGAAGATGTCCGCCGCCAGCTGCGTACCATCCTGACTCAGCTCGCTCCCCCTCCCGGACTGGGGTTCATCGTCCGTACCGCAGGCATCGATCGCTCGGCAGATGATCTGAAACGCGACTTGAATTACCTGCTTCGACTCTGGGGAACAATTGTAGGCCGCATCAAAAAACTGCAGGCCCCCGTCGAGATCTACTCCGAGAGTGACATGATGATCCGCACGATTCGCGACATCTACAACGGCGAAATTGATACGCTCTACATCGACGAAGCCACGGCATATCAGCGGGCACGTGACTTTATGAAAGTCGTCCTGCCTAAGCACGTTAATCGCATCAAACACTACACCGGCAGTGATCCGATTTTCTACAACAGCAAACTGGATGATGAAATCTGCAGTATCCAGAATCGGCACGTTCCCATGAAAGGGGGCGGTTCCATCGTGATCGACCAGACCGAAGCCCTGGTCGCAATTGATGTCAACAGTGGTAACTACCGCGCAGACGACAATGCGGAAAAAACCGCTTTCAAAGTCAACATGAAAGCAGCCGAAGAAATCAGCCGCCAGATCCGCCTCCGCGACCTCGGGGGAGTGATCGTGATCGACTTCATCGACATGCGGGAAGAAAAACACCGCCGCTCCGTCGAACGACGACTGCGTGAACTGGTCAAACGGGACCGCGCCCGTACCAAAGTGCTCCGCATCAGTCCCTTCGGACTGATTGAAATGACCCGCCAGAGAATTCGTCCCTCGCTCCGCAGAAGCATGTACGAGGACTGTCCCTCCTGCCGGGGAACCGGCCAGGTCAAAACAGCCGAAAGTATGGCCATTGAAGTCATGCGGACCCTGATGACCACCGGCAACAAGAAAAACATTTCGCGGATCGTACTGAATGTACACGAAAACGTCGCGAATTACCTGAATAACAAACGCCGCAAAGACATCAACAACCTGGAGGAGTCTTCAAGCACCTCCATCGTCATCAACGCCCGTACAGATGTCGAACCAGAACATCTAACCGCACGTTGTTATGACGATATTGGAAATGAAGTGAATTTCTAGTCGGTTCTGACTCGAAATTTCAAAAGTGACTCTTTACAATGCCCTGCTCGCTATGCGTGTGAGAGGTACGGGTTCCGCGCCCGGTCCGCTCGGCTGATGGAATAAAACACAATAGCAAATGTGTTTAACTATATAATATCATTAGCATTGCGCTTTTGATTCTGAATACGATTCGGATTCCGTTTGCTTCACAGATCCGACTTCAGCAATTATTTGATCGAAGTGTAAGAAAAAAGAAGGTTTGAGGATGTTTGTAGTAATCGAAGATGGCAGCCATCAGTATACGATTCAGGAAGGTGACACCCTGACAATCGACTACCGTGCTACAGCAAATGAAGGCGACTCGATCACCTTTGAGAGCGTTCTGCTCGCCAACGGTGGCGGCGCCAGTTCCATCGGTACTCCCGTGATTGAAGGCGCCTCGGTAGAAGCCGAAGTCGTGGAGCCCGAAGTCAAAGGGGAAAAGCTCGAAATTCAGAAGATCCGTCGCCGTAAGAATTCCCGTCGGCACACAGGTCACCGCCAGAAATACACCACGGTTCGCATCACATCGATCACCGTGCCTGGCCTGGAAATTGTCGAAGCGGAAGAAACCGAGCCCGCTGCTGTTGAAGGCTAAGCCTGCCTGACCCGCGTGGATATACCGAACGCGGCAACACGTGGCATCAAAACAGATCACAGCTCCCTGAATGATTCTCAGGGAGCTGTTTGCATTTCTAGATCCGAATCCTGTTTCCCCTGCAACGACTCAAATCGACCTTGACCAAAAACTGTTATTTGGCTTAAGGTTATGAGGTTTTTGAGATCCCCGGTTTGTAAACCGGGTGTTTCACGCATTCTCGACGGACCGCATCCCACGCTGGTAAGGATACTGCGATGCACCTCTTTTTTTCTGTAGGCGAACCCAGTGGTGATCAACATACCGCTCACCTGATTGAAGAAATTCGTGCCCGCCACCCCGATACGCGTTTCTCCGCGTTCGGCGGTCCTGAGATGCAGGCAGCAGGCTGCCATCTGGAAGTCCGTCTGACCGATTATGCGGTGATGGGAATTCTCAATGTCCTGCCTCTGATCTTCAAGTTCATTCAACTGATCCGCCAGGTTGGTGCATACCTCGAACAGGAACGCCCGGATGCTGTCGTCCTCGTCGATTTCCCCGGCTTTAACTGGTGGGTCGCCAAAAAAGCCAAGGCCCTGGGCATCCCGGTCTTCTACTATCTGCCCCCCCAGCTCTGGGCCTGGGCTCCCTGGCGCATCCGCCGCGTCCGCAAAAACGTTGACTATATCCTCTCCGGACTGCAGTTTGAAAAACAGTGGTACGAGTCCCGGGGCGTCAACGTTGATTACATCGGCCATCCCTTCTTCGATGAAGTCGCCTCACGCAAACTGGAACAGGCAACGCTCACCGAACTCAAACAGTCTGCCCCACAAATCGTCGGAGTTCTGCCCGGCTCCCGCACCAATGAAGTCACGCGGAACTTCCCCGTCATGCTGCAGACAATCCGCCGTCTCTCACAACAGTTCCCGGAAGCCATCTTCCCCGTCGCCTGTTATCGCGAAAAGCATCTGGAACTCTGCCGGAACTTCATTCGGGAACAACAGGCAGAGGACTTACCGCTGAAGCTCTATCTTAAACTGACTCCGGAAATTATCGAGGCCGCCGACTGCTGCCTGATGGTCTCTGGTTCGGTCAGCCTGGAAATGCTGGCCCGAAAAACGCCGGCCGTCGTACTTTATCGCAGCCACTGGGGCATGTACTTCCTGGGGCAGGTGCTGATTACCTGCAAATTCATGTCACTTCCCAATCTGATCGCCGGGCGGGAAATCATGCCGGAATTCCCCTCTGTCGGGAATTCGGACAAAGTTGTCTCGCAAATGACAACGATTCTGGCGGACTGGCTGGGCAACCCCCTCGCCCTGGAACGGGCCCGCGGAGAACTCACTTCCCTCTACAATGAGACGGTGATTCCCGGCGCCTCCGCTCAGGCAGCAGAAGCCATTCTGAACCACACCGGAGCCCAGACCGCCTCCAGAGCGGCTGCATAATATACACGCGAACACACCCCGTCTCATAATTTGTGTTAATTCGGGCACAAAACAACAATTTTCCAATGAGAATCTGGGGAACCTCTAATTGTTTGTTTTGTGTGAATGGTCCTCCTGAAAACTGCTCGTTAGAATCGTCGGATACGTCGAAACAGACCACCTCTCTGGTAATTTCGTATCCGGGTGGCTGAAATGATCACAATCGCAAACATGCATCTTGGACTATCGGGACTACGTAAACTAATGGGAAAAAAAACGATCCGGATTGGAATTGTTGGCGCAGGAGCAAATACAAAAGCGCGACACATTCCGGGATTTCAGGCTCTTGAAGACGTCGAAATTGCAGGCGTTGTGAATTCAACCCCCGCTTCTACTGATAAAGTGGCCCGGAAATATGGGATTCCACAAACCTACTCCCACTGGCAGGAAATGGTCGACGATCCGGAAATTGACGCTGTCGTGATCGGCACCTGGCCCAACCTGCACTGTGAGATCGCCTGCATGGCCCTCGAAGCCGGCAAGCACGTGCTCACCGAAGCCCGCATGGCACGCAACCTGGAAGAAGCACGCAAAATGCTCAAGGTCTCCCAGGCGCGTCCCGATTTGATAGCACAGATTGTCCCCAGCCCCTTTGGTCTGAAATACAACAATGAAGTGATCAAGCTGATTTCTCATAAATACCTGGGGGAACTTCGGGAAGTGATCGTCCTGGGTGCAGATGACGCATTCTGGGATTACAGCAAGAAAATGCCCTGGCGACTCGACAAGGAAATCAGTGGCAACAATATGCTCACCATGGGAATTCTGCACGAAACGCTCAGCCGCTGGGTTCCCCCCACCGAACGCGTGTTCGCTCAGTCTTCCATTTTCGAACCCGTGCGTCCCTCGGCCACCGCTCCAGGCAATACCGAAGTCACGCTCCCCGACAGCCTGCAGATTCTGACCCGACTGCAGGGCGGTGCAAATGCCATCTATCACCTGAGTGGAACGATTCTGTTTGGCCCCGGCCTGCAGATTCACCTGTACGGCAGCCTGGGGACAATCAAAGTCGAATTCACTCCCGAAGAAAAGATCTTCGTGGGTCACATGGGAGAAGATAAGCTCAAAGAAATCCAGGTCCCCCAGGAAGAGACCGGCGGCTGGCGGGTCGAAGCAGAATTCATCGGTGCCATTCGCGGCGAAGAAGTAGTCCACTTCACGGATTTTGCCACCGGCGTCAAATACATGGAGTTTTCAGAAGCAGTCGCTCGGAGTTGCGAACAGAATCAGCCCGTGAGTCTCCCACTGTAATCTGGCAGTTCGGGCATAATTCGTCATAATAGAAAGACCGGCAGGTAAACCTGTCGATATTATTCGCACACAAGACAGTCAGCTTCACCCGAAACGACCTGGAATCATGACAGAATCTTTGGAACAGGAATTAAAAACGGCCCTCCTGGCAGTCAGACAGGCTGCCTTGATCTGCAGGACGGTTCAGTCTGCGATTACTGATGAGGTGCTGGAGAAAACAGATAAAAGCCCGGTAACGATCGCTGACTTCAGCAGCCAGGCTGTCATCTGTCGTGCGCTGAACAAGGCATTTCCGGAAGACCCCATTATTGGTGAAGAAGATGCCGCTGAACTGCGCGCCCCGGAAAACCAGGAGTTTCTTGAAAAAATCGTGGCGGAACTGACTGCCGCCAGTATCCAGGATCCGACTCCCGAGAATGTCTGTACCTGGATCGATTTTGGTGGTGCCAAAAGCTACAGCGACCGTTTCTGGACCCTCGATCCTATCGACGGGACGAAAGGTTTTTTACGCAAGGAACAGTACGCTGTTTCGCTGGCGCTGATCGTGGATGGCAAAATCGTCCTCGGTGTACTGGGCTGTCCCAACATGCCGTTTCCCGGTGAAAATCCAACCGCGGGCACACTGTATTACGCTGTCGCAGGCGAGGGCTCTTATGCACTGCCTCTGGTGCGCGAACAGGAACCGAAACGGATTCGCGTCACCACCACTGCTGATTTCTCGGAGTCACGCTTTTGTGAGTCAGTCGAATCGGGACACAGTTCGCACAGCCATTCCCAGCAGCTCGCTGAACGACTGGGAATCAGCAAAGAGCCGCGGCGTCTCGACAGCCAGGCCAAGTATGCTGTGGTCGCCCAGGGAGACGCCGACATTTACATGCGACTGCCTACACGCCCCGGATACCGTGAAAAAATCTGGGATCACGCTGCGGGAGTCCTGCTCGTCGAAGAGGCGGGAGGCGAAGTCACTGACATTCATGGGAACCCGCTGCAGTTTGACCAGGGATACGAACTGACGAATAATCAGGGGGTGATTGTCACCAACGGACATCTACACTCACTCCTGATTCAGTCTCTGGACGAACTCGAATTTTAACCGACATACATATTCCTGCATTGATCCGTCTTTTGATGATGTATTAACCGACATGGACTGGCAAATCGTAGTCACGTTTCTCGTTTTGGCAGGAGTAATCTGCTCGCTGACGTTTCTACGTGCCGGCGCTGATACGATCCTCATGGGTGGCCTGACGATCCTCATCGTCACCGGCATCGTCCCGGTCGGCAAAGCTGTCGAAGGTTTTTCCAATGAAGGACTCCTGGCCGTTGCCTTCCTGTTCGTGGTCAGTGAAGGCATCAGGCAGACAGGCGGCTTCTCCTTCGCAGGGCAGCAGATGCTGGGCCGCCCTAAATCGCTCACCGATGCGCAAGCACGCGTGATGGTTCCCTCTGCCGTCCTGAGTGCATTCCTGAATAACACGCCTGTCGTCGCAATGATGATGCCCGTTATTTCCGACTGGGCCAAGAAAATGCGAATTTCCATTTCGCATCTCATGCTCCCTCTGAGCTATGCCGCCATCCTGGGAGGACTCTGCACACTCGTCGGCACCAGCACAACCCTCGTGGTGGATGGACTGCTGCAAAGGCAGACCGGCCGCCCCGGGCTTTCCATGTTCGAAGTCGCCTGGGTCGGAGTCCCGGTGATGGTCATAGGACTGATTTACCTGCTGGTCTGCTCACGCTGGTTGCTCCCTGAACGAAAACCCGCGATCACTCCCATGGACGACCCCCGCGAATACACGGTAGAAATGGTCGTCGAACCCGGTTGCCCCCTGATTGGCAAAACGATCGAACAGGCGGGCCTGCGGCATCTACCCGGCATGTACCTGATGGAAATCGACCGGGCTGACGATGTCATCGCCGCGGTCTCCTCGAACGAACGCCTGGCTGCCAACGATCAACTCGTCTTCGTAGGGGTTGTCGAATCAGTCATCGATCTGCAGAAGATCCCTGGCCTGAAACCAGCCACGGACCAGTTGTTCAAACTCTCCGGTCCCCGTTCCGAACGCTGCCTGATCGAAGCGGTCGTCTCAGACAGCTTCCGCTTCCTCAACATGTCCATCCGCACCGCCAAATTTCGCTCCAATTACAATGCCGCGGTGATCGCGGTGGCACGTAACGGTCAGCGGATCAATAAAAAAATCGGTGACATTGAACTGCAACGTGGCGACACACTGCTCATCGAAGCACACCCCTCGTTCATCGACCAGCAGCGCAACTCCCGTGAGTTCTTCCTGGTCAGCCAGGTCGAAGATTCCACTCCGCCTCGGCATGAACGTGCCTGGATCGCACGTCTGATTCTGCTGGCCATGATCGGGATGGTCGCCCTGTTCAACATTCCCATGCTCGTGGCTGCCATGGTTGCCGCCGGCCTGATGACCGCCACCCGCTGCTGCAGCGCCACGGAAGCGAAACGCTCCATCGACTGGGGCGTGCTGATCACCATTGCCGCCGGTCTGGGCATCGGTCAGGCGATCTACAGTTCCGGTGCCGCCAAGCTGATCGCCAACGCCTTTACCGGCATGGCCAACGACAGCCCCCTGATCGTCCTGGCGATCCTCTCGTTCATCACACTGATCTTAACCAACCTGATCACCGCCAAAGCCACGGCAACTCTTATCTTCCCCATCACGGTCGCAACCGCCAACGCTCTGGGAGTCGACCTGATGCCCTTTGTGATCACCATCATCATTTCGGCAGCAGCCTGCTTCGCCACTCCCATCGGCTACCAGACAAACCTGATGGTCTTCGGTCCCGGGGGGTATAAATATGGAGACTACCTCCGCATCGGAGGCCCGCTGACTTTGATCGTCTGGCTGCTGACAGTGATCATCGTACCTCTTGTGTGGCCCTTCCATCCGTGATAATGTAAATTGAGAAATCACCCGCCGATTACGGTACCGATTCCTTTTTCATTATCAGGGTTCCACCATGCATCGCAGCCTCCGCTCCCGCTTTGTTTTTGTGCTGGCACTGTTCGCCTTACTGGTTTCCACGTTCTCAAAGCTGTCTGCTCAGGACGCGCCTCCCGCCGATCGTGCGAAACTCGAAGCCGAACTGCAGGATCTGCAACAGCAGATTCAAAAACTCAAGCAGGATCAGAAAATCGATCGCTCGCTGCTCGCGGATGTGGAAATCTACGCCAAGGCTGCGGAATGGATCTTACGCCATCAGGAGTTTTATAAACCGCAGTACGTCAAAGAAACCTACCAGGTCCTCGAAACGGGGCGCAAGCGGGCACAACAACTCGCGGTTGGCAAACCGGAGTGGACTGATCCGGTCGGCACCGTGCTGTTCGGTTACTACTCCAAAATTGATGGTTCCGTTCAACCGTATGCCCTGACATTCCCGGCAGACTTCAAACAAAAATCCAGCCACCGCTGGCCGCTGCATGTGGAACTGCATGGCCGGGGCGGGAAACGCAATGAAGTCTTCTTCCTCATGCACCCCAACGGCAGAGGGCCGCGCAAAGATCACGACTGGCTGCACCTCGATCCCTTTGGTCGCACCGATAACGGCTGGCGCTGGAGCGGTGAAGTCGATGTGCACGAAGCGATCGCCGATGTCAAAAAACGCCACCTGATCGACAAACAGCGCATCACCCTGCGTGGCTTCTCCATGGGTGGTGCCGGTGCCTGGCACCTCGGCCTGCATTATCCATCTGAATGGTGCGGCGTCGGTCCCGGAGCCGGCTTTGTCGACTTCTACCAGTACCAGAACTATAAAGGCAAACTCCCCCCTTACCAGGATAAAACCCTGCGGATCTACGACTCCATTGATTACGCGCTGAATGCCGCCGACGTTCCTGTCGTGACTTATGGGGGAGGAAAAGATAAACAGCTCGTTTCCAGTACCCGCATGGTCGAAAAAGCCAAAGAACTGGATATCAAAATCCCGCTGTATATCAGCCCCGAAGCAACCCACCAGTCGCGAATGCCCGCCTTTCAGGATTTCCTTGCCGATCTGCTCAAACACTCAGAACAGGGACGCCCCGCCTGGCCGGGCCGCAAACAGATCCGCTTCATCACCTACACACCCAAATTCAATGAATGCGAATGGCTCAACATTGAAGAACTGGATCAGATGTATGAACCAACGACCGTCGAAGGCGGACTGGATGAGGATTCCGGTAACCTGGTTCTGACCACCGATAATGTCGCTGCCCTCTCGATCGCCCGCGACATTGCCCCCAAAGTTGAACTCGATGGTACACTGCTCCCGCTGGAATCAGCTGCCAGCGGTCTGTTACCTCAGGTTTATTTCGTAAAGGGGAACGCAGGCTGGGATGTGCTTAAGTACGATGATTCCAGGTCATTTATCGAAAACTCAAATCAACGCAAACGCCGCAACCTGCAAGGCCCGATCGACGATGCGTTCACCCTTCCCTTTGTCTGTGTCAAAGGGACTGGCACTCCCTGGAACCCCGAACAACAGGCCTGGTCGCAATCGGTCCTCGCGCTGTTTGAAAAAGAATTCGACAAATGGCTGCGGGGCAAAGTTCCTGTCATCACGGATCAACAGGTCACCGACCAGACCATTGCAGACAAAAACCTGATCCTGTTCGGTGATCCCGGTTCCAATGCGTTGATTGCCAAAGTCATCGAAGATCTGCCGATCCAATGGACGAAGGATAAGATTACCGTCAACGGTAAAAGCTACGACACTCGAAATCACGGAATCGCTTTGATCTATCCCAACCCGCTGAATCCGACGCGGTATGTCGTGATCAATTCCGGGCATACGATGCACGAAAAAGATTTCCGGGCGTCCAACTCCTGGCTGTTTCCCAAACTGGGAGATATCGCGGTCATCAAATTCAAAGAGAACAAAAACGGCAACTTTGAAAACGAAACTGTCTGGGCTGAACTGTTCGACAGCAGCTGGGAACTCCCCTGAATTAAACGATTCCATTTTATCTGTTCGCGGCAGGGAACGATGCAGATGCATTGGACTGCTCTCTGAACCTGCGCCTCATGCCCAGACTTCATGAAACATAAACCGCTGATATATAGACACTTACCAGCACCACCCTTTCCAGTTCTTCTGAGGATTCAAGTAGGATTCGGCTCTGATTCTCGTTCACTTGAATCGATCTTGCTTCATTTTGCGATTTTTCATAAAAAACCCATTCCTGTCACATCAGGAATCTGATCAGGATCAACTCTCACTCAGATTCAATCACCTCCAACGACATTTATTTCCACTCAGCACCTTCAGCGTGCCTCAGTGAATCCAGCCCTTCACCCCATGAAACCGGGCAACATAATGACTCGATACCGGCTCAGCATGGTTATTCCTGCTGTTCTACTTTCAATATTGATGAGCGGATGTGCTTCCACATCAGGCACCCGGGCCATCGCCTGGAAAGCGCCTGTTGCCCCGTGGAACTGGGGAAAGTCCGCCTCGTCCAAAGAGAAAACTGAGAAACCAGAAAAAGAAACCAAAGCCGAAGATGAAACAGCGGTTGCCAAAGTCGATGGATCAGCAGAAGAGAAAGTCAGCAGTACTGAAACGGACTCGATTGAACTGAAACCATCAACGACTCCGTCAGAAAAGCAGCCTGCCAAAGTCACCACCCACAGTGCAGAAGTGCTGGCCTACATTCACGAAGAACTGAAAGACGCCACCCCCAAAGAACGGGCTCAGTATCTGGCCAGTTTCAAAGGCGTTGATCCGGAAATGATCAAAAAGATTCTTCGCACGCGAAGAATGGTCAACAGTATGCAGGAACAGCAGCTGGCCGAACAGAAAACCTCGCCCTCGGCTCCGATCAACCTGCCCGGCCTGGGACACACTCAACCTGGTGGATCACCGACCCCGAACACAACCCTGGCCCTGGGAAATCAACAACAGCCCACCGTGCAGCAGGCCAGTGCCCAGCAGCTGGCACCTCCGGGGCAAATCACTCCCGGCAGTCAGCAGACACAGCAGATGAATAACCCGGTCCAGCTTGGTTCTCTTGAAACGTTGGGGGCCAATCCAGGAACGGGCCTGCCGGCAGTTGTCCCCGGACAACCACAGGGCTATTCCACTTCAGAGGCCATCAGCCAGGGTCTGAATAATATTCCCGTGGTCGGGCCCCTGAAAAGCAGGCTCTCGTCAGCCATCCATCAGGGAACTTCCGCCATTCAGAACGGGATTACCCGAACCAGCACAGCCATCATTGGTCAGCAGAACCAGGGAGCACAACCGCTGCCGGTTACTTCTCCCGGTCCGCAACAGCTGCAGACCGCGAATCCACAATCGGTTCAACTGACACCACAACCAGTCCCGATGGCAACAGCTCAGTCAGGTGCCTCTGCCCAGGATCAACTGCAACAGTTGATCTCGGTTGCCGAATCCGAAATCGCCCAGCTTGAACCTGGTTCGACCCCCGAAGAAAAACAGAATTACATTGAACGGCACGTCTACCTGCGGATGCTCTACCTGATGGCAGGTCATCATGAACGGGCTCTGGAAGCCATCCCAGGGATCGACCCGGCAGATCAGGAATTCTGGCAGCAGACCTTCTGGGCGGTTGCCAACTACTTTGATGAAACAGCCATTCCGGATGCTGCCGACCGGGCCACGCAAACGGTGACCCAGCTCCGCCAGGCTACTGCCCGGCTACAGGAAAAAGCCAACCTCAAACTCAAGAATGTCGCCTTCTGTCACAAGATCAACAGTTACGGCAGCTACGAACGCTTCGAGCGTGATGAATACACGCCCGGTCGTCCGGTCCTGGTCTACGCAGAAATTGAGAACTTTACCAGCGAGCTGACAGCAGACGGCATGTACCGCACACTGTTGAAGTCGAAAATCCAGATTTTCAAAGCGGGCACCAACGGCGACCTGATAGCGGAAATCCCCTTCGATACCACCGAAGATCTCTGTCGCAATGTGCGAAAAGATTATTTTCACAGCTACAAATTTGAGATCCCCCGCAATATTTCACTGGGGCCCCACATCATGAAACTGACTGTGGAAGATGAAATCAGCCAGAAAGTAGCCACCTATTCTCAAAACTTCACGGTGCGATAAGCTTCACATGTTTCCCTGTTCCGCATCTCAACAGCACGCATACGGGCGCGCTAATTATCCGAAACTTCCTCTGGCCGACGCAGTCTGCCAACACACACCGGCCAGCGGATTCCGCTGGAATTTTCAGGTCCGTTCCGCAGATTCCAACAGCCTGCTGTTTGCCACAGATCAGGAAGTGGATACCCGCCGCAGTCTGAAAATGGCCAAAGTGGAAGCGGTACTCTTCGTGGCTGACAGCGCGCTGTCCACGCGCAAGATTGCCCAGTTGGCTACACTGGCCAATGCTTCGGAAGCCAAAGAACTCATCGATCAACTCAACGACGCTCTGGCCGCCAGCCAGTCCGCCTTTCATATCAAGCGGGTTGCCACCGGTTACCGTATGATGACCCACCCCCAGTACTCGTTCTGGCTGAATAAACTCCACCAGCGGCAGGCGGCTCTCAAACTCTCTCCCCCCGCCATGGAAACGCTGGCCATCGTCGTCTATCGCCAGCCCATCACCCGGGCAGACATCGAATCGATCCGCGGGGTTCAGAGTGCAGAAATGCTCAAACAGTTGATGGACCGCGGCCTGGTTCGCATCGGCGGCAAAGACGATTCCCTCGGGCGTCCCTTCCTGTATGAAACAACACGGAAATTCCTGGAAATCTTCGGTCTGAAAAATCTGGACGATCTCCCCATGGGAGAGGCGCTCCGCATCAGACCCGAGGCACCACAGCCCGTTGACGAAAATGAAGACAGCGAGCCAGAAAAATCCAGTGAGTCTGAGGAAACAGAAGAACTCACAGCAGAAAATGAAGACCTGGAAATAGAGGCATCCGAAGAAGAGGAACTGGATTCGTTCACAGAATATGAAGATGAGGACTCAGAAGACGAAGACCTCGATGCCGCCTGAGCGGGTATCAACGCATGCGCGTTCCCCGGAGTGAGTCTGCTTTGCGTGTCACAGGCTCGGAGGCTCCCCAGTTCTCACCTACTGTCCAGCGATAATTCAAAATCCGGCGTCCATTGACCTGCTCGGCCCGGATCCAGAGTTCTTTCCCTTTGAGCCGATCCGCATTCGGCAGGTAATACAGTTTGCGATCCTGTCCATGTTTAAGTTCGGTAATAAAGCGTTGCATGCGTTTCATACTCGGAATGAACAGACTGCAGCGGAATTGTAGTGTTTCCTGGGGCGATGTGTTATTTACAATGATCTGTTCGATCTCCAGCACATTCCCTTCGAGTTTTTTATCCACGACTCTGATCACAATATCTCCCAGACCGACGTGGTAAGGACGATGCACGCGAATCGAATACTTGCGTTCGGCAAAAATATCGAAGTCGATCGACACATCTTTCTTCCCCAGACTCGCGTTTGAAGGCAGCGTCATGAAGGTTTCCAGGCGGAAGTCTTCTCCTGTCCCTGTATTAAATACCCACTCCCGCGGTTCGACTTCCCAGCCTTTGGGCACATTCAGCACCGCCTTGCCCCGCACACTCTGCGAAAAGGTATTCTTCCCCAGGATCGCATCGGCATGACCGCCATATTCGCTCTTGGACTTGCCTTTTTCAAATTGAGCCGCCAGTCTCCAGTAGGCAATCTGCTGATTGCATTTTCTCAGAATGATCGGCGAACTGGTCACTGGAAGTTTGTGGCGATACGTCTTCGCATCCCGCTCCAGCGGAATCCGCTTACCCCAGACATCGGTCGCGTAAACATCCTCCCCCAGATAGATCACCTCTTCTGTCGGTTCATCATTCCAGACGACGGCAATCGCTTCCTGATCTCGGACAAAGATATGGTTCGTGCTCTTATTCGGCATATTGAACCTGCCAATATATTTCGCCCCCTGTAGTGCCAGCGCCACGGTTCGCCAGGGCAGAAACAGCAGAGAAGGAGAACCATTCTGGTTGAGCAGTCCATGTTGTTCATCAAAGATAGATGACGCAAAAATCGCATCAGCGCCCATGTACTTGGCAGTCACCATCCGCTTGACCAGATCGATGGCCCGTTCCTCGGGGGAGTAACCATCCCGGGGCAAAGGAGTCAGTGTCACCCAGCGGGGGCCCGTCCCGGAACCGAGCTTTGCATTGTGCAGTTCCTCTGCCAGTTCGGCTGCCGTCAGTCGCTCGTCGTTTTTGATCGAAACAAAACTGTGCGTCATGTGGTTTTCAGGCAGCGGCGTCTTCCAGTCCCAGTGAATCCCCACATGGGTGTCCCGACCGATCAGATCCAGCTCGGATTTGACATTCTTCAATGTCTCCGTCAGCTTCTGCATCCCGATAAAACTCTTGTCATCGTCTCCTCCCAGCTGCCAGTAGTTCACCAGCGAGGTATACCGTGCGAAGACCTCTTCCAGGGAAGGTGACCAGAAACTGGCAGGCATCGTAAAGATCCCGCTGACCCCCTGCCAGTCCTTGGCAAACTGCGAGCGTAAATCCTTCGGCGGATTGTTCAACAAGCCGACCGGCATGATCCCCCGGTTAGAAAACTGGTCCAGCATTTCTGCAATCCGGCTGGGATGGTGAATGTCTTCTGAGGCCATGACATTCCATAAGGGGAACTTGATCCAGTTAATTCCCGCCTGTGCTGCAATATCAGGCAGTTCATTGATGGGCAACTGGCCCTGTTCTTCAGAAATCGTCCAGCCAAATTCCCCCTGCGACCGGGGATTCACCAGATCGATCACGGCAAACGATGTTTTCTTTTCCAGGATCGCTTTTTCATCTCTGACCAGCTTGGAGCGGACTTCATAAAAGCCGTACTCCATCGGCTTCAGTCGCCAGACTTCTGTATGATTATTACCGTCCAACAGTCTGCTGTTGGGAGCCCCCTTGACGTCATTCGGATCTGTGACCAGATCTAATGCAGAGGAGGCCACCTTCCGATTCGAACTGTCAATCAGTTCCAGATCCAGGCGATATCTGTTTTTGGGATTCAGCCCACTGATCCGGCTGCTGACCCTGATCTCCGCATCATGATCGACAAAGTGACGATGATAGTTATTCAGGATATCGAGCTGAGGCAGGCTGCCCACCCACAGGTCATCGAACCAGATGTCACCCGAAATATCCTTCAGATTATTATGGGCCACGTGGCAGCCGATGACGATAAATCGCACGTTCGGTTCTGGTGTCAGCGGCCCCAGGGTGACTTCCACCCAGTCGTTATGCGTCCCGGTCACGGGACGGCTCACAAAATGCTGCACCCGCTGGCGTTTGTGATCCAGAAAGGAAATCGAGACCAGCGCTGCATCATACTTGAGACGCTGCGTTTTAATATAGCCACGAAACACATAAGCATGGTCAGCATCAATCTTTTGCGGCGGCGAATAGAGCGTGGCATGTCCGCCGTTGACGCCAATGTGCAGGCTCTGAGAACCGGTGCGCCCCTGATTTCGATCGATGCTGACCTCCACGTACTGGGGGTACCCCGGCCCCTTCCGTCGCGACCAGTCGTCCGGCAAATCATCGAAATCCCGGTCCTGGTCAGTCTCAAACGAATAGGACAAAATGGGCAACGTATCTTCCACGAGATTACCCTCTACGGGTAAACCGTTCAGCAACGCAAGGTAGCAGGTCAGCAGCGATGACAGTATCATGGAATTTCCCGGGCGATTTTGAGGCTCTCTCTCATAATCGACCATTTTTCGAGGGATTCTCTATCGTGAACCCGCCTGGGAAACCTGTTTTTTCAATCCGGTTCCCTGAACGCCGGGAGATCATTCTCTTTTCACTTCCGGTTAGCTAAACTTTGCCAGTCGCACGAATTGCTGCTTTTATCCGACTCAGTTAAAATACCCGTTTCGCGTTTTGTTTTAAGGTCAAGAATGTCACGTTTGAAACTCGCTGTTGCGACACGCTGCTTTGGTATGCCAATCAAAAACGCTATCAAAACAGCCGCCCGGATCGGAGCCCGCGGGGTCCAGCTCGACGTACAACAGGAAATCTCCCCCACCTCATTTGGGGCTTCCGGAGACCGCCAGTTTCGCAAACTCCTGGAAGAGTTCAATCTCGGTCTCGCCTCCTTCAGACTGCCTGCGCGCGGTGCACTGATCGACCCTGAATTTCTGGACCAGCGGATGTCGCAAATCCGCTCTGCTCTGGAATTTGCCTGGCGGTTGCAGGTTCCCACGCTGATTATTCATCCGGGCCTCATTCAATCTGGTGAGGGCGGTAACATCGATCTCATTCGTGAAGTCCTCAACGACCTGGCCCGCTTCTCCAATCATATCGGCACCGAACTCTGTATCGCCTGCGGAAAGAACTCTTCCGCCGTCATCCGCGAACTGGTCTCCCAGGTGAATACCGGATTCCTGGGTATCGAACTGGATACGGCCGACATGATACTCAATAACCACAACCCGGAAACGACGATCCGCGAACTGCATCCCTGGATCCGTGCCTATCGTCTGCGCGATGCCATTCGCGAAATGGACACGGATGGTCAGGAAGTCCCCCTGGGTAAGGGAATGGTGATGTGGGATCAGTTCCTCCCCCTGGTCTGGGAGACCGGCTATCAGGGCTGGCTCGCCGTCGATCGCACGCAGGGAGATCAGCGGGTGGAAGACTGTCGGCGGGGAATTGACTATCTGAAGTCGATACTCCCTTAATCGCCACTGAATTTAACTCCATAAAGTATTTGTATGTCTCTTCTGGAACCTGAAATCCTGTCGGTCACCGAGACCACACGGCAGATCAAAAATCTGGTCGAAGCCAACTTTCCCTACACCTGGGTCATCGGCGAAATTTCAAACTGCACCGTAGCACGTTCGGGACACGTCTACCTGACGCTGAAAGACGACAACGCACAACTCCGTGCCGTGATCTGGAAACGTACCGCCTCCCGGCTCAAGTTCCAGATCGAAGACGGCATGGAAGTGGTTGCCGCCGGTCCCATCGAAGTCTACCAGGCGCGCGGTACTTATCAACTCAACATTGAACAGTTGCTCCCGCAAGGCGTCGGCGCGCTGGAACTCGCTTTCCGCCAGATGCAGGAAAAGCTGGCTGCGGAAGGTTTGTTCGAACCCGAACACAAACAGCCAATCCCCCGCTTCCCGCGTAAAATTGCGCTGGTCACCAGCCCCACCAGTGCTGCGGTCCGCGACATGCTGCAGGTCATTACCCGGCGCTGGCAGGCCTCCGATCTGGTTATCGTCCCCGTCGCCGTTCAGGGAGAAGGCGCCGCTGAACAGATCGCTGCCGGCATCGAAGCTGCGGCCCAACTGCCGGGAGTTGACACCATCATCACAGGTCGAGGCGGCGGCAGCCTGGAAGACCTCTGGGCATTTAATGAAGAAGTCGTCGCCCGCGCGATATTCAACTGCCCGATTCCCATCATCAGTGCCGTTGGTCATGAAATCGATATCAGTATTGCCGATCTCGTCGCCGACCGTCGCGCTCTGACTCCCAGCGAAGCTGCCGAACTGGCGGTCCCGCTGCAGACCGATGTTCTCGCCACCCTCACCCACTGGCGAGGACAACTGGCAACCAACCTCAAACAGCGCGCCCGACAGATTCGTCTGCAGTTGGACGCCCTGGCCGCACGGCCTGCCCTGACCCGCCCCATGGATCTGATCCACAACCGCGCTTCACAGCTCGATGAACTGGATCGCCGCCTGAAACGCAGTACCCGGGAACTGGTCAGCCGACTGCAGTCAGAAACCCGGCATCTGGCCTCTGCCCTGGAAGCGTTAAGTCCTTTGAAGGTCCTGAGTCGCGGATACAGTATCACCCGCCTGGCAGGAGAAACGGAACAGGCAGCTCCGGAAATCATCAAGTCCATCGATCAGGTGAAACCGGGCGATACGATCAATACCAAAGTCGCTGATGGCACGATCACCAGCCAGGTTCAGAAAGTCACCACAACCCCGAAAGAAAAGACGGATCTTGCCTGATTCCTGTTGAAAATCGCAAACCATTTTTACTATTAAGATCTGATATCATGGCCAAGAAAAAGAGTACAAAAGAAAATCCGGAAGAACCCCTGTTTGAAGAATCACTGACCGAGTTACAGGAGATTGTCAATACTCTCGAATCGGGCACTGCCGGTCTGGAAGAGTCGATGGAACAGTTTGAACGTGGAATCAAACTGCTCCGTTCCTGTTACCAGCGACTCGAAACCGCGGAACAGAAAATTGAGATCCTGACTCGGGTGGACGAGGATGGTAATCCGGTTCTGGAAGACTTCGATGCGACTGCATCAGTGGATACCAAAGGCCCTGCCAAAAAAACGGGGAAAAGAAAGAGCAGTTCCACAAAGGACGACGAGGATCAGGATCGGACCCTGTTTTAATTCGAGAATTAAAAGAAACCTCGCATGCCAAGAATCTTAAGACAACTGGTCTTTGATGTCGGTAACAGTCGCATCAAGTTTGTGCTGCTCAAGACAGAACTCCCCCTCGGAACGTCTCAACAGCTGCCACTTGTCGAACATGCGCATTCGATTCTGGTAGACGAGCCACTCCCCTGGAACCGGATTAAAGGCTGGCTCGATCAGCAGGAAACGGATTGCCTGAGTTCCGTCGCCGGCTCCAACCCCCGCGGCATTGCACGTATCCTGAACGACTGGCCTGCATCCATTCTGCCCGACCCGCTGGAAGTGCTCAATACAGACGCGTTTCCGTTGAAGATCTCCGTCGACGAACCGCGTAAGGTGGGCATCGATCGCCTGTTTAACGCTGTCGCCGCCAACCGGTTGAAGACGGTATCGCAGGCCGCCATCATCGTCGATACCGGGACCGCGACGACTGTAGATGTCGTCACCCCGGATGGCAGCTTCGCCGGCGGCGCCATCCTGCCCGGCTTTGAACTCTCGGCCAAGTCACTCCACGACTACACCGCCCTGCTCCCCCTGATTCCCGTGCAGGATCTGAGACAGAACGAACCGGTGGTGCTGGGAAAAAACACCACCGATGCCATTCGCAGCGGTCTGTTCTGGGGACAACTCGGTGCGGTCCGCGAACTGATCACCCAGCATACTCAGCAGTTACTCACTGACTCAACAACCGGGGAACGCCCTCTCGTACTGCTGACCGGCGGCGGTTCGGCACTGCTGGCACCGCACCTGGATGACTCCGTTTACTTTGAACCTCTTCTGTCCCTGCAGGGGCTGGCCCTGGTGGCACAACAGATTCGCGGGATTCAATAAATCAGCATGACCAGTCATCTCGAAAACCAGTCTCAGCAACCCTGCCAGGCTGCCCTGCTCACCCCCCGCGGCAGAGGGGCCGTCGCCACGATTCGTGTGCAAGGCGCACCTGCTGTATTGAATCAGGTGCTGCAGGCTTGCTTTCACGCCGTCAACCGGAAACCCCTGATCGATCAGCGCCTCAACCAGATTGTCTACGGACTCTGGGGCGAGTCAAATTCGGAAGACCTGGTCCTCTGCCGCATTGATTTAGACACCGTCGACATCCACTGCCATGGCGGAATGGCAGCCGTCGAACGCATTCTGGAAGACCTGCAGACTCAAGGCTGTGAGATTCAATCCTGGCAGACACTGGCGCGCCAGAAAACACCAGCGCTGGACGTCGAACTTCAGGAAGTGCTCGCCTCGGCAACCACTTTTCGCGCTGCGGAAATTTTGTTACGCCAGTCACAGGGACTGTTACAAACCACCTTTGAAGCACTCCTGCCCGATGCACAAACTCTATTTGAGCCACAACGTCTGCTGTCACAGATTCAGGAACTGCTCTGCTGGAAACAACTGGGGCTGCACTTAACCCGCCCCTGGAACGTGGTGCTGGCCGGGCGACCGAACGTCGGGAAGTCCAGCCTGATCAATGCCATACTCGGCTATGAACGTTCTATTGTATTCGACGAAGCGGGAACTACCCGTGATGTGCTCACCGCAACGACCGCCCTGTCCGGCTGGCCTTTCCAGTTCTCGGATACGGCCGGCATGCGGGAGGAAGCTGAGCATCTCGAAGCCGCGGGAATTCAACGGGCTGAACAGATCCTGAATGCCGCAGATGCCTGCGTGATTCTGATCGACACCAGCCAGCCCGCTCATCCAGACGACCAGCGTCTGCTCAACCTGTGGCCTGCGGCCCTGATCGTCGCCCACAAGACAGATCTTCCCGATCGCTGGGGGGCTCCACTCCCTCCTCGGGCGATTCCGGTTTCCTCGGTCACAAAAGCGGGCCTGGAGGCATTCCTGCAGCAACTGGTACAACGACTGATTCCGGAGACTCCCGACCAACAGACGGCGATCCCGGTGACCCTGCGTCAGGTCGAACTCCTGGAGCAGGCAGCAGAAGCATTACAGGCCGAAAACGAGCGGGCTTACTCCGCTCTGATCCGCCAGCTGCTGCTACGCGACTGAACCCGCTCCTGTTACGTACCGGCTGCCAGCGTCTGCTTCCACTGATGCAGGGCCATCATCAGATTCCCCTGCGTCCACAACAGCGGCGTAATATCGTTGGGAACGTACTTCCCTTTTTCCAGGTAATACGATTCAGGACAACGGTAAGGTCCGAAAGGACATTCCGACGTCGTCAACTGGTTCAGGGAACGATCCAGATGAAATCGCTGTTTTTCATAATCCGCTGTCTGCCCCGACTCCAGAAAACGCTGGCCGTAAATCACCGACATGATTGAATCGAAAATACACCACTGCGCTTCCTGCCCCGGTTTGAGGTACTTGTCCCGGCTGGCCTGATCGTCGCTGAAATCGCTGGTGCGGTCGTCTTCACTGAAGACTTCCTTATAGTCAGCACACCAGTAGGAATCTCCCAGGTACCGACGGATACCATAATCTCCCATCAAGTGAGTTCTGACATCCTCCAGGATCGTATCCGCCAGCTGCCCTTTGACCAGCCCCAGTGGAAAGATCAGAAACAGCAGCGCTCCGTCATACTTGCGGGCCAGCAGCGGATCGTCTTGAACGCATTCAGCCGGCAGGATCTCTTCCAGTGCTTTCTGTCCCTGCGCGATCAGCGATTTCAGTTTTTCTGATGTGACCGGCGTCTGATCATGTTGCAGGTCGGCCCAGCGGGCGCTCTGATCCAGGTACGCATTCAATGCTACCAGACCGCTGACAACCGTCCCGACACTGGATGCTTCAATCTTGCGTGCCTCTTCCCAGTGCCCACTGTCCGCATCTTCCCAGTAACGGATGGTTTCAAAATAGCGAACGAATGCAGCCAGCAGCTCCAGGGATTCGGGAGTCGCAGACAACGCTCCCTGCATTAGCATCGAACAGTATAACCAGACAAAGTATCCCAGTGCATCATTCTGGGCATGAGCCCATTTCTCATCAATTTCGCCCAGTGTGTTTCCATCAAAGCGGATGTGCGGTCGCTGCATGACCTGTTTCGGGCTCGTTTCTCCCGAAATGATCTTGTCGAAACGATCCCGGTGCTTGAGGAAATAACTGGCCAGTGTCGACACCGCTTTGCAAGCAGGTTCGGTCTTCCCTACCGCAAACAAAGCGTGAGCAACATGAATATTATCGCGCACCCAGATACTCTGATATCCCGTCGATTCATGGGCGATCGCCGCGGGAAACAGGCCATTTTCCAGGGAGGGGAAAGAGAATGTATCCTGAGACTCCAGAAATGCAATCACCTGGTCTGTCTCTTCAACGGTCTGTAACGATTCTTTCAGGGCGAGAAAACTGCTGTCATCCATGATAATTTACCTGGCTTATAAAACGTGTTGAGCGGACTGTTCCTCGAAATCCGTTCGCATGAAAACTAATAACGGCGTCGCGCTGCGCGCCTCGAATTGTGAAACAATCGGCGGCAAATTGCAACGGCAGGACTTCCGGGAAAACCCTGATTCTCTGTTTCAAAAAAACAACATGGTTGATTTTGAGCATCATTCGTCCCCTCAACTGAATCTGACATCGATTCTTCTGCAACCGAATTCTGACAGGGAAAATCTCTATAACCGACACCATCCCGCGTTTTCTCTACTTCTAGAACCAACCTGATCCGCTCTGCAGGACTTCTGATTCAGGGGAACAACATTTGCATTTCTATCGCGATCACCGCGGCTCCTGTTTCCTTTGTTGACTTTGATCGAGTGGTAGAGCTCTATGACAAACGTCTTTCGATCGCGTCCAATCTGTCTCTTTGTGTTGCTGCTCCTGTTCGCAGGCATGGCTCTCGCGCGCTGGAACCGGCAGTACTTTTTCAGTCCGGACAGTGCCCGCTACGTGATCATGGCCCGCTCCCTGGTCAACGGCGACGGTTACCGTGAAATCGATACACCAGGCGCCCCCCTTTACTCCCATCGGCCTCCCGGGCTCTCCGTGCTGCTGATGCCCGCAGCCTGGGTGGCGCCGTATCACGTGCTGTTCGCCAAAGCCACCGTTTTACTGACCGCGCTGATGATGCTGGCCCTGCTCTACTGTTACATTCAGCGACTCAATCAGTCAGAGGAACCGGAGGAACTGACCGGGGACCAACAGCAGCAATGGTCTCCGCTACTGATCACGCTGCTGTTTGCCATCAATCCCTATACGCTTTTTTACTCAACACTCGTCATGAGCGAAATTCCGTTCATGGCCTGCTCCCTGGGAATTCTCTACCTGCTGGCACTACGTCCGGAGCAGCCAGGCAAATGGGATCTGGTCCTGATGACGGTGCTGCTCGCCTTCCTCCCCTTTCTGCGTACCATTGGGATCGCAATGGTGCTGGCAGTCGGCTGCTGGGCCGTGGTTCGCAAGTCACGCTGGCCCTGGCTGGTCGGGGTCGCCTGCTCCATCGCCGCTTCGGGACTCTGGATGCTGCGTAATGCTTCGTTGGGAAAAACCGGCTACGCCAGCATTGCCCTTAATGAAATCAAGACCCAGGGAGTGATCGGCACACTGTTCCGCATGTGGGAACGCACCAGTTCGCATTTTGAAAGCTTTGCGCAACAGCTGTTCCCCAACATGCCCGGCATCCGTCCTACTTATACTGGCATGATTCTGGATGAAATCTATCATCTGCCCGGTCCGGTCTGGATGTACCTGCTGCTGGCAGCCGCCGTCATCGCACTCTCCTGCTACGGCATGCTCTACCGCCGTCATCGCGGGGGCACTGTCGCGCTGGGCTACCTGATCTTCAGCGTGGGGGTTCTCTCCCTCTGGCCCTGGATGCAGGGACGTTTCACTTTACCCCTGCTGCCTGTGGTACTGGCCTATCTGCCCTCAGGCGGACGTGCCTTGAAACAGCACATTCAGATCGCACGCCCGGTAACAGGAAAAATTCTCAAAGCAGCTTTCGCAGTGCTGCTGGTCCTGTTTGGCGGTTGTCTGGTCAGAACCGATTATCAACTGGTTCATGCCAATCTGCAGATGATGTTAGAACCTGATCAGTTTTACGCCAGCCAGTTGCCTCCCAGTGGATTCTGCAACTGGACCAGAGCAGGAACCTGGCTGAAACAGAATTCAAAACCGTCCGACCGAATCATCACCCGGCAGGCGGCCATCGCGACCACAGCTCATCGTTTCGAGATGCTGGCCTTTTTCGAAATTATCAGTCCCGAAAAACTGCATCAAAGTATTCAGAAATTCTCGGCAAACTATCTGACCTCTTTTGACCGGGAAATTGTCTCCGCCTTCCCCTGGTACCTGATGGACCAGGATCTGGTCTATCGATTTAACCCTGTCTACGATGAGCGGGGCGTCATGATTCTCAAAGTCGAACCGAATCGCGATGGTACCATCCGCCAGAAATACTGGAAGCCGGGAGAGTCCCTCGCCACGGCCCGCGATGCCTACGAAAAATTTCCGCATCGCTCAGTGTTTCAGACGGCATACGCACAGGAGCTGTTCAAAAATGAAGACTATGCTGAACTGATTCAGTTCATCCAGGAACTGCAACAGCAGCAGGTCAAAGATGTCAAACTCACTTCGCTGTTAGGCTGGTGCTACTATAAAACGAAAAAATACTCCGCAGCGATCCGCGAATTCGAGCGGGCATTGGGTATGCCGGGACAGAAGCTGTTGCGCAACGACCTGATTCGGGGAATCGAACTCTCGCAGAAAGCGTTTGAAAAAAGTGTGAATCAGGATCCGACCAAAGCTGCTGAGAGTAAGGGGAAACAGGAACTGCAACTCGCCCGAACCTGGTGGCAGTATTCTCAGATCGATAAGGTGGAAGCCGTCCTCAATCAGGCGCTAGAGTCGAATTCACTCTCCCCTGAAACCCGTGCCGCAATGCAGACACTATTGGCGAAAGTCTATCTGGCAAAGGGACTTCCGGCTGATGCGACTGGTTTGCTGGAACAGGCCGGTGGGTCGGAAGACAGCGAAGCACAAACGCTGCTGAAAATGGTGCAACGGGAAGTCAAAGTCGAAAATTTCCTGAAAAATCCGAAAAAATATGATGTTGATAAAACGGCACAGAAGGCGCTTCCGCTCCTGTCAGACATCCTGCAGCTGGCTCAGGAATATGAAAACTTCGGCGTTCCCGGTAAAGCGCTGGCATTAATGGAACGGGCGAATACGTCATTTCCCAAACAGGCAAAGATTCTCAGCTTACTTCTCAAGTACCAGTTGCTGTATGCCCTCACTCCCGCTGCGGAAGAGACATTCTTACAGCTGAAAGAGATCAACCCGCAGGATCAGGGGCTGGCTGAAGCCGCTCAGAAACTCGAATTCCTCAAGCTGGTTCCCCGTTTCTAAAAGACAACCATCAAAGCCCGTGGATCTGTTCGTCTGAATCCTGTCAGGCATTCATCGATTCAGAGTGTAGACTATTCATATCTGAATTCGTTGCGGGCCAGGAACGGAGGGACTTCCCATGGAACTCTGGATTGATGGCTGGCTGGATTATCTACTTGACGCCTGGCGGAATGCAACAATCGTCGAATACCTGAAACTGATGGCAGGCGTCATCGTCATCGGAAGCTTTTTCAGTTTACGCAGCAGCAAAGTGAGATGACTAACTCTCCTGGGTAGCTCCGACACACCACTGCTCGCCCGCATACGCGACGATATCTCCCGGTGCAAGCTGTTTACGGCGCCGTGTTTCCACAGCGCCGTTCACGGTAACTTCACCGGCCTGGATAACGATCTTGGCGTGTCCACCAGTGCCCACAGCACCCTGCTGTTTGAGAAACTGATCCAGGCGGATCGGAGGTCGGTCTTCAGTGGCCATTACTTCGATCCTGCCTGGGCTGTCTGCTTTTTCTTCTTCTTTTTAGGCTGCCAGCGTTGCTTCAGTTTCTTGAGCTCTTCCGCAGTAGGTGCCTTGAAGGTTGGATCCTGTGGATGCTCCGAAAGCAGCGGATCGGTATCACCTACCTGTTTCTGCCAGGTTTTTAAAGCCGCCAGCAAGTGATCGGCGTGACTCTGATATTCCGGCTTGCCGTACAGGTTCCGGGTTTCTGCCGGATCTTCCTGTAAGTCAAACAGCTGGGTTTTATTGATCTGCGGGTAGGTGATCAGCTTCCAGCGTCCGTCGCGGGCCGAGCGCTGCACATCTTTATAAGCGGTGCACAGCGTCTTACGGGTCTGCTGCTGCTGACCGGAAATCACGGGCCACATGCTCTGGGAATCCAGACCCTGCGGCACTTCAGTCCCTACCATTTCACAGACCGTCGGGAAAATGTCATATAGATAAACCAGTGCGTCGCTCTGTCCTTGGGGGATACCGGGGCCGCTGAAAATCAGGGGAGATTTCATACTGTGTTCGTACAGGCTCTGTTTTCCCATCAAACCATGGCTGCCCACAGCCAGTCCATGATCAGAGGAGAAGATAATCACGGTGTTGTCATACTCCCCGCTCTCCTTGAGTGCTTTCAGCAGACGACCGATGTGCCCATCCAGGCCGGTGATGTCCGCATAATAATCATGCAGATGTTTTCGAATTTCTGCTTTCGTGCGGGGAAAGCCAGCCAGCAGTTCATCCCGCACGACCTGCTCCCCGTTATTAAAGGGATGCAGGGGCAGATAGTTAGCCGGCAGAGGCATTTTGTCGCGCTGATACAGATCCATATATTCCTTGTCTGCCACGCGTGGATCATGCGGGCAGGCGAATGCCAGATACATGAAAAACGGCTGATCGGTATTTCGTTTTTTCAGAAACTGAATCGCATCGTTGACGATTTCCTGGCCAGGCTGTCCCAGCAGGCGGGCTTCCTGATCCTTCACGTATTTCGTCGAATCGAATTTCTTATGAATCAGAGCCGCCGTATTTCCCTGCTTACCATGATGGTAGGTGTAATAACCGGCTGCATTCATTGAATCGGGGAAATTCGGTTTGTCAGCAGAGGCATAGCGCCCCGTCCAGCGAAAATAAGTACGACCGCTGAGCAGCATATTCCGACTGCAGACACAGACCGCCCCCGAGTTGCTCCCCAGGCAGTAGGCATTGTTGAAGACAAATCCGTTCCGTGCCAGCTGATCCAGATTTGGTGTCTTGATCAGAGGATTACCCAGCGCGTGAATCGTGTCTGCGCGTTGATCGTCGGTAAACAAAAACAGAATATTCGGCTTTTCTTTCGCAGCCGCTTTCAGGCTGCTGTCAAAACAGAGAGAAAAACAGACCGCCAGCAGCAAAGCGAGAGAAACTCGGTATCGAAAACTCATGAATGCCTCCAAGATTGAGCGCCAATTTGGTATTCTGGCGGGAGCGTGAAGCACAGGAAATCAGTAATTTAAACTTCAATATATAGCAAGGACTACCCAAATGCCAGAAGCAGCCCCCGCGGCCACTTATGATCCCGTTAAAATGATCAAACCCCGTCGGAAACTGACCGGGATCTCCGCAGTCCTGCTTCCCTATCTGGAATCAGGGGAAATCGATCGTGAGTCACTCAGCGCCCACGTCGCCCGCACGGCAGATCTGGGCATCACCCCTGCCGTGAATATGGACACCGGCTACGTGAACCTGATCGATGAGCCCACCTTTATCGAAGTCCTGAAAATTGCCCGCGAAACACTGAAAGGCGGTCCCTTCGTGGCTGGTGCTTTCGTCAGTGACCAGAGCGGGGCTGCCTTCGATGCCGATGGCTACCAGAGAAAAATCGACCTGATACAGGAACACGGCGGCACGCCAGTGATTTTTCAGTCATTCGGTCTGGTGGAACAGGCGCCTGACCAGATCATCGAGTCGTATCGTAAGATCGCTGCCAACACAGATCGCTTTATCGGCTTCGAATTGACCCGCGATCTGGCTCCCTTTGGTTCGGTCTACGATCTCGATACGTACGCAGCCCTGATGGAGATTCCCCAGTGTATCGGCGCCAAACACTCTTCCTTCCATCGGGAACCCGAATGGGAACGGCTGCAACTCCGCGATCAGAAGCGTCCCGATTTCAAGGTCTTCACCGGCAATGATTTCGGCATCGACATGGTCCAGTACGGCAGCGACTATCTGCTCGGTCTGAGCACCTTCGCCCCTGATCTGTTCGCGAAACGGGATGCGTACTGGGAAGCCGGAGATCCTGCCTTCTATGAATTGAACGATCAGCTGCAATACCTGGGTTACTTCACCTTCCGTAACCCCTCACCGGCTTATAAGCATTCGGCAGCACAATTTCTGCATCTGCGGGGCTGGGTGAAAACGAACCAGACGCACCCCGACAGCCCCACCCGTCCCGACAGCGATATTGAGATCCTGCGCGAACTGGGACAGCGACTCAATGTCATCGATTAATCAAAAACTCCCCATCACCGGGTATGGTCATGGGGAGTTTTCTATATTCTGTTCTGTCAGATCAAATCACGAATCAGCCAGGGGCTCTTTCTTTTCGGTAATGACAGGCAGTTCCTGAGATTTTTCGGCATTGATCTGGATGTAATCCTGCCATTTTTCGGGAAGATTATCTTCGTGAAAAATCGCTTCTACCGGACATTCTGGCACGCAAGCTTCACAGTCGATGCACTCATCAGGATTGATGTAGACCATGGACTCCCCTTCGTAGAAACATTCTACAGGGCAGACCACGACACAATCTGTGTATTTGCAATTGAAGCAAGCCTCTGTAACCACGTGTGCCATGAGTTTTCCTTTCTGGACGTTGCACTTCTAAATGTGATTAATCTACTCGAAGCGTTTTAAGGTATTATAGACTTCGAAAATCAAAAAACTACCTGTCGCGCTCAATCAGACGTAGCTCATGACGAGTCTGAATGGTAGTCATTTGTGATGAAACTCAAGCTGACAAACCCGTCTCCAGAAGAAACGGACAGTTCATCCTAGAACGCTGAAAATCAGGTGTCAAGACTACATATTCCCGGCCCGGCTCAGCCTCTGTTTCTTCTATCGGCAATCTGTCAGACATTCATGCGTCGATTGCCAAACTCGCTCCGCCAAAGAAGACCTGATGATCTGCTTAGCATCCTTTCACCGGTCATCAGGCAGACAACTTCATTTTTCGAATTGACACATATTGACAGAATCTGGTTCTCGACATAATCTACCCCCGAAATTTCGATTCGCTTTTGAGAATTCCAGGATGGAGGCCGCTCATCATGATCGAAATCTCTGTGGCTTACTTGAAAATAGGCTGCAACAAATCTCTCAAAACTACCAAACTTACCTGTTTTTGAGCACGGAACTCCCCGGTTTTCCATAGCGAATGGAGTCGCTGAATGACAAACAACACCCCCACACCTGTCCCCTTTATCAATCTCGTCGCCCAGTACCAGAGAATCAAGCCCGAAGTCCAGGAAGCAGTCCTGAACGTGTTTGAAGACCAGGCCTTTGTTCTGGGAGATGAAGTCGCTGAATTTGAGTGTGATATCGCCGAATATTGCGATTCCCGGAATGCCATCGGCGTCGCCTCAGGGACCGATGCCCTGCTGCTGGCACTGATGGCCCTGGAAATCGGTCCCGGCGATGAAGTGATTACCAGCCCCTTCACCTTCTTCGCCACAGGCAGCTCGATCGCCCGCGTCGGTGCCACACCGGTTTTTGCCGACATCGACCCGGTCAGCTTCAATCTCTGTCCCAAATCGATCGAAAATAAAATCACGGAACGCACAAAAGCCATTATGCCTGTCCACATTTTTGGACAATGTGCCGACATGGAGCCCATCTGGCGGAACGCCGTCCGCAACGGGATTCCTGTCATTGAAGACGCCGCTCAGGCCATCGGAGCGGAATACCGGGGCCGCCGCGCAGGCGTTCTGGGTACCGTCGGCTGCTTCAGCTTCTTCCCCACAAAAAACCTCGGCGGAGCCGGCGATGGTGGACTGGTTACCACCGATGATCCGGATCTGGCCACACGTGTCCGTCGCCTGCGGGTGCACGGCGATCTGGGTGGCTATCAGCACGCGGAAGTCGGCATCAACAGCCGCCTGGATGCCCTGCAGGCAGCCGTCCTGCGGGTCAAACTGAAACACCTGGATCAGTGGACCAGTGAGCGTCAGGAAAATGCCCGTCGCTACAATGCCCTGCTCCGTCACTACCAGTTGCTCGACTGCATCGAGCCCCCCACTGTTCTGCCAGATCGGCGACACGTCTACAACCAGTACAGCATCCGTGTCAAAGGTGGACAGCGCGATAAAGTGCTGCAGGATTTACGTGCCAGACAGGTCGGTTGTGCGATCTACTATCCACGACCACTCCATCTGCAGCAATGCTTCCAGTACCTGGGATACCAGGCCGGCGACCTGCCCAACACTGAACTGATCACCAGTGAATGCCTGGCGTTGCCCATTTTCTCCGAATTGACGGAAGTCCAACAGGAAACCGTCATTCGCGGGATTGCAGAAAGCCTCGGTCGACTCTCCTCGCCCCATTTCCCGACGCTTTACTCAGAAACTCCTCAGGCCAGAAATGCTGCTTAAGCAGTAAAATCGAACAACCTGAAAAGACAGATCCCACTGATTTCTCCGGAAGTCAGTGGGATTTTTTTTTGTGCGCAGAGCAACACACCAAAGTCGCCCCAGTTTACTCAACCGGACCCTGGCGCCTGATCCAGAGGCAAAAAACGGTCAAAAAATCAGGGCCGGTCCCACACGCCCGTCTTTCGTGGGGTAAGCTTCTTATGATGAAATTAATTTCCTGCATTGATGTGCAAAGCATCCACAATCCAAACCCAGTTCCTGCCATAATAGTGACGTTGATCGGCAGTTAAGGAGAGCCCATGCCGACTCTTTTTCAAAAATCGACGATTCTGATCACCCTGGCGACCCTCCTCTACGTCTCCACATCAATCTCACTCCGCGCAGAAGAGACCTCCCGGGAACCTGATTCGACGGCCAGCAAAACTGCCATTGCGCTGAACTACTGCCGCGCTGCTTTCTACCGCATCAAAAAAACCGGCTCCAAGGAAGTCATGTTTGAAGAGCGGGAAAAGATCCTGAATAACCTGAATCTCAACGGCATCGGCGATGAGAAAGTGATCAAGCTCTACTCTTCCGTGCTGGATGAAATCGGTCAGGTAGAAATTGCAGAACAGGAACGGGAGTACTTCAAGAATAAACACAATTACCAGGCCCGCCAGAAAGTAGCGATCAACGCTCTGGCTTTAACCACAGATGTGCTCACGCTCCAGTTTGGCAGCGCCATACGCACCGGTGCGAGCAGCTGGTGGGATTACCGGAACGTCCAGGCCCAGAAGGACCTCGATCTCTGGAAGGTCGACAAGAAACGCATGGAGGCAGTGATTTCCAAATCCACGCTCTTTCTCGACACCTTCTGGAAACTGGCTCAGGAAAAGAATATTCCCGATGAATGGCTGATCCGGGATGTCGATCTCGAAAGCCTTGATGAAGCGATGCAGGAGCAGAACCCCCGCGTGCGGCTGCGGATCCTGAAACGCATGGAACGCTTCATGAGCCATTACCCTCCTTACTGGTATTACGTCGCCCGCACACAGCAGGCACAGGGGCAACTGTTCGCCGCCTCGCACACTTACACCGAACTGGCCGGACTGGGGGAAGGTTATTTCCGCAGAGACGATATGCTCGCCTCGGGAACAGCCAACCTGGCAAGTATTCGCGACTATCTGGGTCAGCCCGGTGCCGCTCAGATGGCAAAGAAATCACAAACGTATTCCAGCGAAGTCTGGGAAGCCAACCTGCTCTGTTCGCAGATCCTGCAGAAATACCAGCAGACCGAAGAAGCGGAAGAAGCCATCCTGCGGAACCTGGATGTCGATCTGGAGACCCGGCAAAGCTCCGTGGCCCTGCTTTCGCTGTATTACAAAACAAACAATAAACAGAAAATGATGGCCCAGTTGAATCAGTCCAAAATCGTGAAGTCGGTTCCGGTTCCCACGTTGATTCAATGCGCCATGTTCCTCGGTGCCGACAAGATGCCTCCGGTCGCCACCGCACAAATTGAATCATCACTCTACGTCTATCCTCAATTGCATTTTGGCGCAGATGACATCGTAATCGCTTCCACAGGAAACTGGCACCTGCATCTCTCGCAGGCCGAGCTGCTCATGGCCAACAAGACCTATTCCCGCCCCCGACTCGCCTCGGGACAGAATGAAGTCCATGCCCGGTTTGAGCGGGTGGCCGAATTCGGAAATCCGTTCGCGAACTCGGGTCTTGCCAATGCGCAACCCAAACTGCGTCTGAAGTACCCGGACGGATCCAGTCTGGAACTGATGCTGGCTTCCACGACTCAGGAACGAAAGCTGTTTGATGGTGGTAATCCGCTGAATACCCTCAAAGCCCCTCCCGGACAACATTACCGGATTGTGGGAGCGGAGATCCAGGGACAACGCATCGCCTTCAACGACAAAGCCATCGTCGATGATGGTCGACGCATCGTCCGACAGAAACCTCAGCCGACCATGGATGCACCGCGTCTTTCACAGGAAAAACCGCAGCCCCAGCAGCCAGTCAGTGAACAGACTCTGCAGGCGGAAACGAAACCGAAACTCCCAACCCTGGACGTGCCTGATCTGGGGATCCCCCAGGCTCCTCCGCCAATTCCGGCCCTGTCGTTCGATCCGGGTACCTTCGAGGAGGAACAGGACTCGAAAAAAGGGAAAAAAGGAAAAGTCGTCAGCTTTCCAGCACCTCCTGATGAGACGGATGTACCGTAAATCCGGCCGTAACCGGTCCTGACCTGGTCTGAATTGGAAATCTGAGCTGATAAATAGTAGTCATCTGCCCCTGTCCCCGATAAGATGACAGCAACGTATCCCGGCCCTGCTTTACCGGTGCCGGCGCAGAATCGCTGCTTCAATTATTTGCGAAACCGGTTCGCCGCGTCCAGATTGACCGCGAACGCACGCTTGAGCCAGAAACCATGCTGTCCTCCGAAAATGAACTGTCCCCGGCTTCCCCTGCCGACGCCGGCCGACTTCCTCTGATTACCGATCTCACCCGGGAACAACTCGCCCAGTGGTGCATCGATCACGGTTCGTCTTCGTACCGCGCCGATCAGATCCGTCGCTGGATTTTCACGAAACGCGTCAATGATTTTGACGCCATGCACGATATCTCCAAAAAGTTCCGCGATCTTCTCAAAGAGAACTTTCGACTGTTTTCGACCACCATCGTCAAACAGCAGACTGCGAAAGACCGCACGGAAAAGCTGTTGCTGGAACTGGAAGACGGTCACCACGTGGAATGTGTGTTGATGCGGGAACCCAAGCGAAACACCGTCTGTATCAGTACGCAGGTCGGCTGTGCCATGGGTTGCGTCTTCTGTGCCAGTGGACTGCTGGGACTGACCCGCAACCTGTCGATGGGAGAAATCCTGGAGCAGATCCTGCGTCTGGACCGCGTGATTGGAGAAGACGAACGGATCTCGAACATCGTGGTGATGGGTATCGGCGAACCGCTGGCCAACCTTTCGGCTCTGATTCCCGCCCTGGATACTTTGAATCACAAAGGTGGCATGGGCATCGGCGCCCGTAAAATTACGGTCTCCACAGTCGGACTGCCGGCGAAAATCCGGGAACTGGCCGACGTCAACAAATCGTATATTCTCGCGGTGTCGCTGCATGCCCCCAACGAGACCCTGCGGAATCAGATCGTTCCCACCAACAATAAAATCGGCATTCAGAAAATTCTCGAAGCCACCGATTACTACTACATCACCACCGGCAGACGAGTCACGTTTGAATACATTCTCCTGTCCGGCGTGAATGACAGCCCGGCTCACGCCCGGGAACTGGCGGGCCTGCTCAAACACCGCAATGCCCACGTGAATCTGATTCCAGCCAACGGTGTCGAAGAGACCGGCTATCAGAGCCCGACCACTGCAGACGTGGATCGCTTCTTCATGACACTCGCCAAAGGGGGCGTGAATGTCACCGTCCGGAAACGCAAAGGGGACGACATCGATGCTGCCTGTGGTCAGCTGCGTCTGAACCGGGAAAAAGAAAAAGAGCTGTTCCAGTTGCAATAATCACCGGAGTTTTGAACCGGCGATTAGTCCAGTTCGAAATCTTCCGGGTGGAAGTTGACCAGCACATCGTCACGGAACATCAGATACACACTACGGCCCCCTTTATCCGGGCCCCATTTGTAAGCATCATCCGTTGTGCGGAACGAGCCCCCTGTGGCTTTCAACCACTTGGAAGCTTCCTGATATTCGCCCTCTTCTCCCAGCTCCTTTTCTACATTGGCGCGTGTCATTCCCGATTGCAGGCGATGTTTCAGCAGCCAGTTCAGCGATTCCGGATCGCGTTCGGTCAGAAAACGCGTACGATGCTGATCCGCCCGCCTCACTTTCTTTTCGACACGCCGGGTACCTGACATCATGCCTGAATCCCATTCAGGCATGGTTTCACACCCTGAATTCAACAGCAGAGGGACAACAATACACATCATCCACGGCGCCACAGATCGTAGAATGGCCATGATCTTTTCCATCTGATAAAGGTTTGAAAAGTCGGGAGAGTTCGTCACTGGCGCGAAACAGAGTCAGTACCGATGACTGGAGAGAAGTGGATTCGGAGACGGGACTGTCCCATGAAATGCAGGTCGGTTTTTAACAGATCTCGCTGAATACGCCAAGATCAGTATTCACATGGGCTTTCCCGCGATAAGCACAATCATGCTCTCAATTTAGGACCATTTTCCGCACCCAATACGAAAATCAGATCTTTCGCTGGCTTGTCAGATTCCGGTCGCACGTCTATTCTGAATTTGAAGGACCCGTTTGTTTCCTCAGTTATTCCGTTCCAGAAGGTTTCGATCAAGATGAAAATGTTTTGCGCTGGCCAGTGGCAGGATACCAAACAGACCATTAACGTGACGAATCCCTTTGACCAGTCGGTCATCGATACGGTTCCCCAGGGAAGTGGGGAGGACATTCAGAAAGCCGTAGATGTCCTGGAACGGGGCGCTCAGATCATGAAGTCCATGACCGCCTATGATCGCAGCCAGATCCTGCAGAAAACAGCGGAACTGATGCTGGAACGCCAGGACGAATTTGCCCGTACCATCAGCATGGAAGTCGGGAAGATCCTGGGCGAAGGTCAGGTCGAAGCCAGTCGCAGTGCGGAAGTCATCCGACTCTCCGGAGAAGAAGCCCGGCGGATGACCGGCGAAATGATTCCGCTCGAAGGAAACGCGGGGGGCAAAAACAAGCTCGGCTTCACCCTGCGGGTTCCCTGCGGTATCGTGGCCGCGATTACCCCCTTCAACTTTCCGCTGAACCTGGTCTGCCACAAAGTCGGCCCCGCCATCGCCGCCGGTAATGCGATTCTGATCAAACCCGCCAGTGATACGCCGCTTTCAGCCCTGAAACTGACTGAGATCCTGCTCGAAGCCGGTCTGCCTCCCGAAGCGATCGCCTGTGTCACCGGTCCGGGTGGAGAAATCGGCCGCGCCATCTGTACGGACACCCGGATTCGCAAAATCAGCTTTACCGGTTCCTATGAAGTCGGTACAAAAATCTGCGAAATGGCCGGCCTGAAACGTGTGACGATGGAACTGGGCAGCAACAGCCCCGTGGTCATTATGGACGATGCCGATCTGGAAAAAGCAGCTACCGCGATTACGATGGCCGGTTATGCGAATGCCGGACAGGTCTGTATCTCGGCGCAGCGGATTCTGACTTCCTCTGCTGTCAAATCAGATTTCGTTGACCTGCTGAAATCCAAGGTTGATGTTCTGACAACAGGGAATCAGTTGGAAGAGACCACCAAAATCGGCCCCATGGTCCGCGAATCAGATGCCAGCCGCGTCGAAGAGTGGGTCAACGAAGCCGTCAGCCAGGGCGCCCGACTGATTACGGGCGGCCAGCGGCAGGGAGCCATTTATGCCCCGACCATTCTGGATGACACCACGCCGGAAATGCAGGTTGTCAAAGACGAAATCTTTGGTCCCGCGGTCGCTCTGTCTTACTTTAATGATATCGACGAAGCGATCCGGATGGCCAACGATACGACCTACGGTCTGTCAGCCGGGGTATTCACACAGGACATTGACCGGGCCATGAAGTTCGCCCGTCATGTTGAAAGTGGCAATATCCACATTAACTGGTCCAGCCAGTGGCGAGCCGATGCGATGCCTTACGGTGGTCTGAAACACAGCGGGACCGGCAAAGAAGGGCCCAAGTATGCCATTCATGAAATGAGCGAAGAAAAAATGGTGGTGATGCATCTCGCGGACTGACCCCCGCGAGTCGCCGCCTGATACAGACTACTTCACTGCATACTGTTCCAGGGTCTTGCCTTCGCGGTATTTTCCGGATTGCTTGGCCTGAAACATTTCGTTGGTCTTCACGTCAATCGCGGTGAGATAGTTCCCGCGGTAAGCAGCCGTGTCCAGACAGACCCAGCCGTCGAATACCAGCGGCTTTCCCGATTTCTGTGCGGTGTGCCCGCAGATGATCCGACGCCCGGAGGGATCGGGCGATTCAGTCCCCTTGATCCGGTCCCAGCGCAGTTCCTGTGGGGTTAAATCTTCCAGCGGCACGCCGGGCACAGCGGTCGCATGTACGAAGATGTCGGTCTCCGTCTCGTAATAGTCCAGCGCAGTCGCCATGAAAATCCGATGTTCCTCGGGCACGAGGTCATAGCGTCCCCCGTAAGAGTCGAGGGCTTCTTTTCCCCCATGCTGCAGCCAGGCGGATTCCCAGGTCCCCCCATGCAGCCCATCCAGAAACATCTCTTCGTGGTTTCCCTTGAGCATGATCAGCTTGCAGGTTGCTTTCAGATCCAGCAGCACTTCGATCACATGCTTCGTCCCGGGACCGCGATCGACGGCATCGCCCAGGCAGATGAATGTATCTTCCCGCTTCAACTCCAGGTGGTAGAGAATTGTCCCCAGCGCAACATCGCAACCGTGAATATCACCGATTGCAATCGTGCGTCCTTTCTGAGTCGTTTGATCCATCACGCGACCATCTTGGCTAAAGTCAACCTGAAGACAGACAGCAGGAATCGGTCTCCGTGTTCACCTGCAGCAGACACAACTGCGCATCTGAAACACCGGAAAGCGATCTGATTTCTATCCTCAGGATTTGTCTGATTGACTGGGGGGCATGATCCGGGTCGGTTTCGAACTCGGTTCACCCTTCAACAACTGCTGGCGGGCTTGTGTCTGTTGTGCCAGCCCATGAATCCGAATGAAGCCCAGCGCCGTCTCGTGCGGGAACTGATCGCCTTCTTCGTAGGTCGCCAGTTCAGGACTGTAAAGGCTGTGCTCACTCTTCAGACCGGTCACAGTATGATTTCCTTTATACAGCGACACGCGCACGGTCCCGGAAACAAACCGCTGGTTCTTTTCCACGAATCCCATCAGGTCCTGATGGAAGGAACTGTACCAGAGACCATCGTAAATAATATCACTGCAGGTCTGGCTGACAAAGGTTTTGAACCGCAGCGACTGGCGGCTGAGTGTCAGGTATTCCAGTTCACGGTGTGCATTGTGCAGGATGACTGCAGCCGGCGCTTCGTAAATCTCGCGGCTCTTGATCCCCACCAGTCGGTTCTCAACGTGGTCGATCCGGCCCACTCCGTTTTCGCCGCCGATCTTGTTCAGATGCAGAATCAGGTCGGCACCGTCCATTTCTTTGCCATCGATGGCGATGGGACGGCCCTGCTCAAATTCGATTTCGAGTTCGACCGGTTGATTCGGAGCGTCTTCAGGAGAAACCGTCCATTTATAAGCTTCTTTCGGGGGAGCCACCCACGGATCTTCCAGCACACCAGCTTCTACAGAGCGTCCCCAGAGGTTCTGGTCGATACTGAAAATACTCTCTTTGGTGGCCTCGACTTCGATGCCGTGGTCTTTGGCGTACTGCAGCTCTTCGGTGCGCGTCCATTTCCATTCGCGAACGGGAGCGATGATCTTCAGCTGCGGGGCCAGCGTCTGGAAAGAGACATCGAACCGGACCTGGTCGTTCCCTTTGCCGGTACATCCGTGGGCGACGGCTGTCGCTCCATGTTCTTTGGCCACTTCCACCATCCGGTGGGCGATCAGCGGGCGTCCCAGGGCAGTCGCCAGGGGGTACTTGCCTTCGTACATCGTGCCCGCCATCAGTGAAGGCCAGACGAAGAAATCGACGAACATGTTCTTCGTATCTTCGATGACGGCTTCAACCGCACCGGTTTTGATCGCTTTTTCCTTGATTCCATCCACGTCGCGACCCTGGCCGAGATCACAGGTATAAGTGATCACGTCCATGTTGTATTTTTCATTGATCCACTTGACGGCGACCGAAGTATCCAGACCACCACTGTATGCCAGAACTACTTTTTCTCTTGCCACGAAATTCTACCAATCTTCTGGAATTGAAGGAGTAAAGAAACGAATTCGACGGAATCTGCGAACGATGCAAATGGTACAATGATCGAAACGCATCCGCAATGCGCACATTCTAACATTCTGGGCTGCGCAACACGAAAACTGCCGCTGGGAAACCGGGATTCATCCGCTGTTACTCAACCGGAACCGGCCCGACAGATAAGATAAAAGCACCCGACAGAACATCTGTCGGGTGCTTTCGCATCTATTAGAAAACGGGACGAAACCTGCGTTTAGTGCAGGTCGTCGTCGCCATGGTCATCCTTGCCTTTTTCAGCGATCAGAGCATCACTGGTCAGCAGCAGGGTTGAGACACTGGCGGAATTCTGCAGAGCGGACCGGGTCACACGGGTCGGGTCAATGATCCCGGTTTTGACCAGGTCTTCGTACTTGGAAGTCGCGGCGTTGTAGCCCATGCTGCCTTCCAGTTCCGATACCTTTTCGCAGACCACGCTGCCATCATCGCCGGCGTTGTTGGCGATCGAAGTCAGCGGAGCACGGCAGGCACGCAGAATGATCTCGTAACCCACTTTTTCTTCCTGGGAAAGACCGGTCGGCTTGCAGGCAGCAGAGCAACGCAGCAGAGCGACACCACCGCCGGGGAGAATTCCTTCAGCGACAGCAGCCCGCACAGCGTGCAGTGCGTCTTCGACGCGGGCTTTCTTTTCTTTCATTTCACTTTCGGTTGCGGCACCCACGTTGATCTGGGCCACACCGCCGGATAGTTTGGCGATCCGCTCTTCCAGTTTTTCCTTGTCGTAATCACTGGTTGAGTTTTCCAGTTCGCGACGGATCTGGTCGATACGGGCCTTGATTTCACCAGGCTTGCCACCACCTTCGATAATCGTGGTGTTGTCTTTATCGACAGAAACCTTCTTGGCAACACCCAGGTCAGACAGCTGCAGATTTTCCAGCTGAATACCGAGGTCTTCGAAGATGGCCTGTCCACCAACCATGATAGCAATATCCTGCAGCATGGCTTTACGACGATCGCCATAACCGGGGGCCTTCACGGCACAGCAGCGGAAGGTACCACGCAGCTTGTTGATCACCAGAGTCGAGAGGGCTTCGCCTTCGATGTCTTCTGCAATGATCAGCAGCGGCTTACCGGCGTTAACCACTTTTTCCAGGACAGGAACCAGATCCTTGATGTTGGAAATCTTCTTTTCGTGCACCAGCACGTAGCAGTCTTCCAGGTCGCAGGACATGCTCTGGGGATCGGTGACGAAGTAAGGTGAGAGGTAACCGCGATCGAACTGCATCCCTTCGACAACTTCGAAGCTGGTCTGCAGGCTCTGACCTTCCTCAACGGTGATCACACCATCTTTACCGACCTGCTCCATGGCGTCTGCCAGGATTTTGCCGATTTCTTCATCGCCGTTGGAAGCCACCTTACCAACCTGGGAGATGGCTTTTTTGTTTTTGCACTCGATCGACATTTTGTGAAGCTTGTCCACAATGTCTTCGACGGCTTTGTCCATGCCACGCTTCATGGCAATCGGGCTGACACCAGCGACAACGGACTTCAGACCTTCGTTGTAGATGGCTTCGGCCATGATGGTAGCAGTCGTCGTACCGTCACCAGCAATATCGGAAGTTTTGCTGGCAACTTCACGCACCATGCGGGCTCCCATGTCTTCGAACTTGTCTGAAAGTTCGATTTCGCGGGCAACCGACACGCCGTCTTTGGTGACTGTCGGAGAACCAAAGCTTTTCTCGAGAATGACGTTACGACCTTTCGGTCCCAGTGTGACACGAACGGCTTTAGCCAGCTTGCTGATGCCGCGTCGCATCGCTTCCTGAGCTTCCTGATCGAAGGCAATCATCTTTGCCATTTCACTATATCTCCATGTACGCAGTATGAAATATAAAGGGAAGAAACATCGCTGCACCCGGTCAGGGAGCGATGATCCAGTAATACAACAATGACAGCTTAGTAAGTTGCCAGAATGTCACTTTCGCGGAGCAGCAGGTATTCTTCTCCGCCGATTTTGATCTCATCTCCGCCGTAAGGACTGAAAATGACACGGTCGCCCTCTTTCACGGTCAATGGCAGCTTGGTTCCGTCTGATTTGACGTGTCCATCTCCCACGGCGACGACTTCTCCACGCTGTGGCTTGTCCTGAGCACTGTCAGGTAAGACAATTCCACCCGCGGTGGTTGATTCTGCAACTTCTCTTTTCAGAACGACTTTGTCACCAAGAGGGACAATACGGGCGCCTTTACTTGCTTTGGCAGCCTTCTTCGCCATTGGGATCTCCTAGTTTTGCTTTGATTTCTGACTCAAATGTCTTCACATCGGTGTGATTTATGATCTGTGGTGGCACCAGGCCGGTCCACAACAACACGTCTTTCAGCCAAGGTCCGACTGGCAGACCTCAACGTGCCAAATCTAGATGCGAACGCCGTGCCTATTTCGTAATTAATCCATAAGACCATACTCATTTTACACTTAAGCACAACATCCAATATCGCAACCAGTCTCGTTCCCTGCCGGACAGTCGTCAGTGCTTCATTTCTGCTGCCATATTGGCAGCACTGACCTGTCTTCTGTCGGGCCTCCCGAATCAGCAACACACCAACAAAAACATCTGGGAATTTCTGGCAATTATAATTGACACAGATGTTAAAATAGGTAATATCGTCATTATCCCAACCAAATAATTTCCCTGAAACTCTCAATCAGGGGCTGATGCTCTCACATCAGCAACGGAAAATTGATTCCGTACTTCTCAAAGCTCCTCGCACACTCTCTCTCTATTCATCTGCCCTGGAATAATAGGAGATTGAGAGACGTGCCTGAGACATCCTCTTCCGCTTTCTACGAAGAATATCCCTGCGATTCACTGAATGCACTCATCCAACATGCGCAAGAGTTGACCCATCAGGGAAAGTCCAGCGAAGCGCGTGCCCTCTTTTTTTCCTCTGATTTTCAGGGGCCCCACTGGCAACGCCACCTGGGACTGGGGGAATATCTTCTTGCAAACGGGCAGACTTCCGAAGCCATCGAACCGTTCTCCCAGGTACTGGATCATGCCCACCAGACTGACACTGCTCCGCTTCGGTCGATCGCCTGCCATAACCTGGCAGTGGCCTATCGGGAACTGGGTTACTTCCAGCTTGCTGCACAGTTTCAGCAATACTCGATCGCCTGGGGAGACTTACGCTCAGCAAATCATCAGACTCTGGAAAACGAAGTCCATCAACTCTCTGACCATGCGGCCTGCGATCTGACCGGCAGAGCCAATGACGCCATCCTGCAGCAGGATTACCCGCTCGCTGAGCAATTACTGAACATTTCCCTCGCGCGGGAAATTCTCTACGGTGATGCCGACGCCCAGGCAGCCGACTGGGGCAACCTAGGAATATTACAGGGGTTGCAGGGAAACCATTGCCGTGCGATCACGTACCTGCGCAAAGCCTATGTCCTGCACAGACAGATGGATAACCGACCTGCCATGGGTCAGGATCTGCTGCATCTGGCGGAAGTCTTCCAGTTGACGGGGCGTTTGAAATGTGCCATCCGCTGCCTGCAGCGCGCCATCCACTGTTATACACAAAACAATCAAACCCATGCAGAACAGAAGGCCTGTGCCCGATTAGCTGAATTGCAACGATTACTCAGAGTTCAACAACACGATCCGCTCTTAAACTGATCCTGTGAGAAAGGCAACTGCAGTGAAATTCAGCGACTGTCCACTTGCGGATTGCCCCTGTCTCTGTTGATAATTAGAAAAAAGCAAGAGCCCAACCTGTTCTCACACGTCCTGATCCGAAACCGGATATTTTGAGGGAGGGCTCTGCCCAGATTCATAACGAGCGATATCGCACAACATGTCGAAGGTCATTCATGCCCATCAAGGTTCGTTGCAAAGAATGTGAAACTACCTTTTCTGTCAAAGATGAAGCGGCAGGCAAACGGGTACGCTGCAAAGGATGCGGCTCCCCCGTGAAAGTCCCCTCTGGGACACAGAAAAAGAAACGGACTGCCACCGCTACCAAGTCCGCAGATACGGATGATTTTCTAGCCAGTTTTGACATCGATAAAATCGAGGACAAGGAAGCACGTATCTGCCCGCGTTGTGGCCAGGACGCCGACGAAGAGGATATCGAATGCTCCAACTGTGGCGTGAATCTGACCACAGGTCGCATGAGCGAAGCGACCCGCAAGAAACGAAAACGTAAAGGCCCGGCAATCGAGGATTTCTACTCTAAATCCTGGGGAGATGCCTACACATTTTTGGGCAACCACAAAGGGCTGGCAACCAAAACGTTTTTCTATTCCTTCATTGCCAGTACGCTTTTCTTCTGTTCAATTTTCATGATGTTCTGGTGCCACCGGACTCCCCCCAAGGCCTTCTGGGGTTTCATTGCCTTTGTCTCCATCATGGCAGTTCCGGGCTGGATCTGGTTCATCCAGACTGAAGTCGTCCGTTTTGCCTTACAGAGAAAAGACAAGCTCAAGCGCATCAACTTCGACTTCTTCCTCTGCTCAGCGCTGGGCATGAAGTTTATCTTCTGGGTCGTCCTGTTCAGCCTGCCCGCCCAGGCCGTGTTTGGCACGATCGGTTACTACTACATCACCAACGGATCGATTCCCATCGGTGCCGTATTCATCGGCGTCGGTTTCATCCCGACTTTTCTGATGTTCCCGCTGGCAATGCCACACATGACCATGGCCGACTCTACGCCAGGCTGGATGGTGCACAAACTGGGCAAGGTGTTCTTAACCCTCGCGAAACCGGCCCTGTTCTGGTGTTTTGTCTTCTTCGTCACCACGCTGCCCGCCATCGGCTGCCTGGCGGCCATAGGTGCTATCTCCGGCAGTGATCTGGATACTTTTTTCTCAAACGTACGCTACAACTCAGCCATTGCAGCTGACAACGATGCCAAAGAAACGGCCGATGAGAACAAGATCAAAGATTTTGTCGCCGGTCCACTGGTAGGTAAGAAACCGGTGGAACTGAAACCCATGGTGTTGATCCTGCCTTCGATTCTGTGGCTGTTTGTCTGCCTGTTCTATGCCCCCACTCTGATCTACAACGCCCGGGTGAATGGCCTGTTGGCAGTGCACTGTAAACCGGACCTGCAGCTGGTCACCAAAATCCAGGAAGTCAAATACGTCTCCAAAGCAGAGAAGGAAAAAACCGGCCCCCCCACGCCCCGCTGGAAGCTGTCACTGACCGGAATCGGGATCGGAATCCTTGTCGGGGCGGCAATGTTCTTTCTGATACCCATTCTACCGAAGCTTCTGTTGAGCGTCCTGCTCATCATCATGGCCGTGGCACAAATCGGCTGCTTCTTTACCATTCTCGCCAAGATCAAACAGAACGAAGGAATCGGTTACGCCATTCTGGGCTTTTTTGTCTCCCTTTACGCCTACGTCATGGGCTGGATCTATGCCAAGAAAGACAAAGAGGTTGGCGGTACCATGATGCTCTGGACCCTGTTTATTATTGCCGGCGTGCTCACACAAATCGGCGTGGGCTACCACGCCGTCAGTAGTCTGCTCTCTGAGCTGCAGAAAGCAAATGCTCAGGCAGATGAGAACCCGGCAGCGGAACCGGCTGCGGTTGACGTTGGAGAAGGCCCCGCAGACCCCGGAGTCGATGCGGCCCCCGCAGAACCAGCGGTCCCATAATCCCGGAAATCCGGATCAGTCCCGAGTCGCTGGTTGACAGCCCTGTCTGGTTGTTTACAATAGAGATTGAATTGACCGCTCTTCCCTCCTGCTCATCCAGCGGGCAACCAGAGTGGGTACTCCTGATTCACCTCCTGAAGTGAGTTGAATCTCCCGGAGCCAGTGACAGTATCCCAATTGTTCTGAACCTTACCCACTCATCTCATCGATGCCATGGCCGTTCACCTTACAGACAGACTGTTGATCGTGTTACCGCCGGGCGTTGGTCACTCCAGAATGACATAGTTTGATGAAACCACAGTCTCACGATCTATTTGACGAATCGACCATGAGTTTCGGGGATCACCTCGAAGCCCTGCGTATCCACCTCTGGAAGGCACTGATTGGACTGGCGATCTGTGTGGTCCTGGCACTGTTCATCGGACATAAAATTGTCGCGATCGTGCGGGCTCCCATCGATTCTGCCCTGAAAGAATACAACCTGGACAAACTACCCGAGGAAAATCCGGAAGAACAGCAGAAGAGCATCGAAGAACTGATTGCCAGCCTCAACGCACAGCAGAACCCCACCGTGGAAACCAAAGCCCTGCAGAAAATTCTGAAAGACTATCAGTACCGTCTCAATAGCCTGGAAGATACCATGGCCGAGCCGGTCACGCTCGCCGTACAGGAAGCCTTCACCACGATCTACCTCAAAGTCTCCTTCGTGGCCGGACTGGTGATGGCCAGCCCCTGGGTGATTTATCAGATCTGGCTGTTCGTGGCAGCCGGGCTCTATCCCCATGAACGCAAGTACGTCTATATCTACCTGCCGATCAGCATTTTCCTGTTCCTGGGAGGTGCCCTGTTCTGCTTCTACGCGGTCTTCCCGTTCGTGCTCAACTTCCTGCTTGGCTTCAACAAGCTATTGGGAGTCAATCCGCAGATTCGGCTTTCGGAATGGATCAGCTTCGCCATTACCCTGCCGTTGATGTTCGGCCTCAGTTTCCAGCTGCCGCTGGTGATGCTCTTCCTGGAGCGTATTTCGGTCTTCACAGTGAATGATTATAAAGAAAAAACCCGTATGGCGATTCTGATCATTTCCATCATCTCGATGCTGATGACCCCTGCGGACCCGATGAGCATGCTGCTGATGATGCTGCCGCTACTGTTTCTGTATGGACTGGGAATCGCGATGTGTAAATATTTCCCCAGCGCCAACGCCAGCCCGTTTGAAGCAGCCTGACTCCAGCTGGAACAGGCTCTGATTTTTCCCCTGTTCAGACGGCGCTGTCTTTGATTACAATGCCAGCGATCCGGGGTCAGGAATACCCGGACATCAGCGAACCGTACTCGAATCAAAGAGGATGAAAATGAGTACCAGCACTGAGCAGGATGCGGCCGTGCAACCCGCCAGCAAATCGGCCCGGCAGTATAAACTGATCAAAATCTCCCTTCTGGTCTGCGCCCTGATTGGTGCCGGGGTCCTGGTCTGGGAAGGCCTGCTGGAAGACCGCCTGGTCGCGAAACGCTTTGGCGTCGTGGAACCCGGGAAAATCTATCGTAGCGGCCAGATTTCCAGCTACCTGATTGAACCGGTCCTCCGTGAACATAAGATCGAGAAAGTGATCGCCCTCAATGGCAGCGACCTGCAGAAACCCTATCTGAAAGCCGAAGTCGCCACAGCGAAAAAACTGCATATCGAACACCAGGTGCTGCACCTGATCGGCGACGGGACGGGCAACGTCGAAGATTACGCGGAAGCGGTTGCCGAAATCATGCGCTGTGAAAAGGCCGGTAAACCGGTCCTCGTACATTGCGCCGCTGGTGCCCAGCGAACCGGTGGTGTCGTGGCTGCTTATCGCATGCTGGTTCAGAAAAAATCACCTGAAGAAGCTTATCAGGAACTTCTGATCTACGACTGGAAACCTCATAAAGATCAGGCGCTCATCGATTACCTGAATCAGCACCTGGCTGAGCTCTCAAAGCTGCTCGAACAGAAGATCGACTGGTATGAACCGCCGGCCCAGATCCCTGTGATCGGAAAATAACAGCATTCACTGAACTGCCAGATTGAGCCAGTCTTACTTACGCAGATTGACAAACTGATTGCGAAGATATTCCTGGAGCGTGATCGAATTCACGTCTTTGTTCTTACGCAAGGTTTCCCAGTGATGGATCAAACCACGATCCTTGTGGTCCAGCTTCCAGTGAATCTTGTGCTCGGCCCGTAGATGCAGCTGATCTTCCATCCGAGTCTGCAGTTCGACTTCAATCGGCAGCAGCTTGCGTGCTCTGAGTTCTTCATTCAGAGTGATCCTTGAAGCCGGGTGCAGCGTGTAAGGATGCAGCACATAATTCAGGCGTGCCATCCAGTCTGCAAAACGCAGGTAAGTTTCTACGGCGTCCTGCTGATCGGGAGGCACACACTGCACACGATAGGTGATCAGCTGGCTGTCCAGGGTCAGCTGGTTCTTGCTGTTCTCGAACTGGATGTCAAATTTGGGATCAAGCTGAAACTGCAGCTGGGAAGCAATCGTCTCACCCAGTGCCCCTTTGGTTTTGATCTGATCGTGAATGTATTCCTGCGTCTGATGATGTGCCACATTGAGTACGTTCTTGATTTCATCAAAGTTGATGACTGCTTTGATCATCCGTGATTCATTCAGAATGACGAGTCGCTTTCGTACAGGATCAAAAATAGTCACTTCTCCCAGACCATCGACATGATCGTACACCTTCTCAGCATGAAAGATTGACACGCTGCGCGACACAATCGTCGGATCTACCTGAGGTTGATGGTGATATACCGTTGTGCGGATTCGAAATTCCTGCGCCATGCCGGCTTTGTTTCCCGCAACTTGCGCAATCACCAATATGCCTGTGATGAGAATGAATCTCCACATGTCAGATATACTTTCCTGCTTTGAAAAAGATAGACGGAGAACGAACGCCGGCAGATCAAAGCCTGCAGCGGTTCAGCCTGATCAGATCAGATTTTAAAATTGGAATTTGGGTAAGAATTGAGAGATGAGAGCGGGAGACTAAAAAAAAGTGCGTTTTACTGCAAGAGGAAGATTCCTCAATTGATCCTGAAACCAGCCCGGGAACTTCATAATCCAGATAACAGCACCACTATTCAGATCTCCTTAATTCAGCAACACTTAAAACAATTTTCTTCTGAGAGAATTGCCAAAGAAACCCCGTAAACCACCGGTTCCGGTTCCCATTTTCTCATATGATCTTCATAATGAAACGCTCTGTTCATCCCGTCTCAGCCGGTCTCACTTCAGTAGAACAGGACATAAAATGAATTCCCGGAAATCGGATAAGCAGGAACAGGAAGAGGCGCTGATGCCGGTCACCTGGCATCTGAAGCTCCCCGAAGACATCGTTCCCGATGAAATACAGGACAAGGTAAAGTCGGCTCACAAAAACGAGATCCTCTGCGAAAAATATCCCTATCGGAAAAAACTGAAACGTCAGGAATACGAGGAAGAACTGATCCCCCTGCAGATTGAATTACTGAAGCTGCAGCGCTGGGTCGAATTGCATGGAGAACGGATCGTACTGCTGTTTGAAGGGCGTGATGCTGCCGGCAAAGGAGGCACGATCAAACGCTTCACCGAGCACCTCAATCCCCGTGGTGCCCGAGTGGTCGCGCTCCCCAAACCAAGCGACACCCAGCGGGGACAGTGGTACTTCCAGCGCTACATTGAGCATCTGCCCACCCAAGGAGAAATTGTCTTCTTTGACCGCTCCTGGTACAACCGGGGCGTTGTGGAACCCGTCATGGGGTTTTGTCGCCCCACCGAACACCATACCTTCCTCCGCGAGGCCCCCCAGCTGGAAAACATGCTCGTCAACTCGGGCGTTCATCTCTTTAAACTCTGGTTTTCCGTCAGCCGCGAAGAACAGTACCGCCGCTTTAAATCGCGGGAAACCGATAAATTGAAACAATGGAAGCTCAGCCCGATTGATGTCAAAAGCCTGGGCATGTGGGATGAATACACCAATGCCCAGAATGCGATGTTCATGGCCACCGATACCAAAGCCTGCCCGTGGACGGTCATTCGCTCTGACGACAAGAAACGAGCCCGCCTGAACTGCATTCGCTATGTTCTGAATGCACTCAACTATCCACACAAAGATGAAAGTCTGGTGTCAGATTATGACCCCGCCATCATTGGTCCCAAAGAAGTCATTTACGATACCAGTGAATGGTAAACCGCCTGGAGCTCAAGGTGTTAATACAACAGATACCGGGCCCGCCGCACTCCGAATTCCGCCAGGTCCTGCTGGTAATCGGAGCGGATCTGCATCAGAGACTGGCCCTGCAGCACCGCATCAAACACCCGTCGATTTCCCAGCAGCCGATTGAAATTGCGCGTCTCCCACTGCTCAGGAAATAACCGCCTTAACTGAATCGCAATCTCCAGCCCGGTCTGCACAGGCTGAAAACGTTCCCGATCGGTGACGATAAAATTCACACCGCCACACAATTCCCCGGAATACTTGCTCGATTCGGGCGTAAACTGTACCGGCACAAACCGCACGCCCGGCAATCCAGACCGATTCAACGCTTCCGCCAGCTGCATGCCCTGCAACCAGGGAGCACCGATCCATTCAAAGGGCGTATCAGTCCCCCGGCCGACCGAGAGATTCGTCGTCTCCAGCAAACCGATCCCAGGATACAAGACGGCTTCATTCAGATTCCGCATATTGGGCGACGGATTCACCCAGGTCAGACCGGTCTCGTCATAATACATCTCCCGTTTCCAGTTTTTCATGGAGACCACCTGCAACGCGACCCCGATCTGCAGTTCCTCGTTAAACATCCGTGCCAGTTCCCCCGCGGTCATGCCATGCCGGACGGGTATGCGATGATATCCGACAAACGACTGGGCACCTTCATCCAGAACCGGCCCGGCAAAATCAACACCATTGATCGGATTGGGACGGTCCAGCACAATGAATTTGATCCCCTGCTCTTTCGCGGCCCGCATGGCATTCCCCATCGTAGAGATATACGTATAAAACCGCGCCCCGATGTCCTGGATGTCAAACACCAGCGCATCCAGATCCTGCAGACTTTCCGGAGTCGGCGTCCGCGTCTTGCCATACAGGCTGAAAATCTTCAATCCTGTTTTTGTATCGGTCGAATCCCCGATTTTCGAAACATCCAGTTTCCCGGCGAAACCATGCTCGGGGCTGAACAGGGTTTTCAACTGCACCCCGGGTGCGTCATGGAGCACCTGCACCGTACTCTCTCCTGCGCGTGTCAGTCCCGTGTGATTCGTAATCAGGCCAATCCGCATTCCCTTTAATGACTGGAACTGTTCCTGCTTTAAAACATCAATTCCGGTCTGCACTTCCAGGCTGGCCCGTGAGGCAACACTCACACCTGCTGTCTGTCCGGGTTGCTTCGTAATCGCTGCCGCGGCAATCGTTCCGATGCGTCCCGCCAGTGAATTGACCGATCCTTTTCCATCGGGGTGCACGCGGTTGCTGAGAAAAATCACGAACAAGTCCTGGGCGGGATCCATCCAGATCGCAGTTCCCGTGAATCCGCCATGCCCGAACGCACGCCGCGAGAACAGATCGCCCCGGTTCGAGGAGTAACGCGACAGACTGTCCCAACCCAGCCCCCGGATGTCATCCACGACCGGATATCCGCGCGTCATGATATCGATTGTCTCCGGCTTCAATACGCGTGTCTCCTCGTATTGTCCCTGATTCAGCATCATCTGCGCGTAGACCGCCAGGTCTTCTGCGGTCGAAAACAGTCCTGCATGACCAGCCACCCCACCCAGTCGATATGACCGCGGGTCATGCACTTCCCCCTGCATCCAGTGCCCGTCGCGTTCCTGGGTCGTCGCGGCCCGTTGCTTCAGTTCGTCTGCCGGCAGATAGCCTGTCTCCTGCATCCCCAGCGGCTGAAAGATGTTCTTCTGCGAGAACTCATGCACCGACTCCCCGGTGATCCGCTTCACGATGTCACCCAGCAGGATAAAGCCGACATCGGTATAAGCAAACCGCGTCCCCGGCTGATAGTACAACTTCAAATCATAAATCCGCTCCATCGCGGTCTCGGGACCATCCAGATAATCCTTAATCGAATTATCCGGGATCAGACCTCCCTGATGCGTCAGCAACTGATAGATGGTCACATCCTGCTTCCCGTTGGCGGCAAATTCCGGAATGTATTTCGCCACCGGATCACTCAGCTTCAAATTCCCCTCTTCGACCAGCTTCATGATGCTGGTCGCGGTGGCGATCGGCTTCGTCAACGAGGCCAGATCGAACACCGTATCGGTGGTCATCGCCTGCTGCGCGGGCTTCACCTGTCGATCACCATAGGCTTTGAGAAACACGACCTTACCCCGGTAGCCCACCAGTACCACGGCACCGGGCATCGAATCCCGCTCCAGTCCCCGTTCGACCACAAAGTCAATTTCTGACAGTCGATCCGGGTCCATGCCCACTTTCGCCGCTTTGGCATGCGGCAGCCTGGCTGGCTCAGCAGCCTGAATCTTCAGAGTGCTTGCTGTCAGAAACAGGAGACAGGTAAAAATCAGGGTGACTTGTTTCATCGAGAAATCCCATTCTAAACAGCGAGTTGAGTTCAGGAGCGTCGTCAGTGGTCACTCATCATCCCAGTGAAAGCGAGCGGCCATCGGCATGCGTCGACCGGAGCCAAACGCTCGTGCCGAAAGTTTGATTCCGGGCGGCATCTGTCGTCGTTTAAATTCGTTCCGGTCCAGGCGGTTGGCCACCCATTGGACTGTCTCGCGCGGATACTGCTCGGAGAGACTCCGCACAGAACGTTCGTCTTCGATCAGCCCTTTGAGAATTCCGTCGAGTAATTCGTAGGGAGGCAACGAATCCTGATCGACCTGGTTGGGTGCCAGTTCCGCACTCGGGGCTTTGTCCAGAATATTTTCCGGAATGATCGTGCGACCCGCTCTCTGATTGACGTATCGTGAAACCAGGTAGACATCACATTTCAGCACATCGCAGAGCACCGCAAAGCCTCCTGCCATATCCCCATACAGTGTGCAGTAGCCCATCGCCAGTTCACTCTTGTTTCCGGTTGCCAGTGCCATCCAGCCATGCTGATTACTGCGTACCATCACATTGGCACCTCGAATCCGCGCCTGCAGGTTCTGGTCGGCCAATCCCGCCGGTGCTTCACGCAGATCATCACCGATGACCGGCAGATTCTCAAACGCCTGATGAACTGTATCAATGGGAACCGTTTCGTAATCAATCCCCAGGTTCTGCGCCAGTTCGAGAGAATCCGCCACGCTGTGCTCGCTGCTGTATCGACTGGGAAGCAGCAGAGCATGCACGTGCTCCGGTCCGATGGCTTCTGCAGCGACAGCTGAAGCCAGCGCACTGTCGATGCCTCCTGACAGCCCGAGTACACAATCGGTAAATCCACACTTCTGCATGTAATCCCGCAATCCCAATACCAGCGCATCGAACAATTGTTCTTCACGAGAAAGCGGAGAAACCGTCAGCGACGTGCCATCATCCAGCGTGCTGGTATCAAAAAACTGCAGGTCTTCCTCAAAGCCTGACAGCTGCAGTCTGAGCCGGCTGTTCTGATCCAGTACAAAACTGTGACCATCAAACACCAGGTCATCGTTGCCACCCACCTGGTTGACGAACAGGTATGGCACAGAGTAGCGATCGACATGCGCCTGGATAATCTGCTGGCGCCGCTTCCGCTTGTCGATTTCAAACGGGCTGGCAGAGATATTGATCAGCAGATCAGAGCCCGCTTCCGCCAGGATCCGGACCGGGTCGGGAAGGTGTGCTGGCTGATTATGATAAAATGTATCGGGCTGCCCCCACCAGGCATCTTCGCAGATATGCAGGCCCAGCTTGAGCCCTCCAAACTCAACAGGACGGATCTGTTCCTGATCAGCATGCCGGAAATAGCGCTGTTCATCGAAGACGTCATAGTTGGGAAGCAGCAGTTTGTGCACACAAGCCTGGATTGCTCCCTGGTAGAGCAGACTGGCCGCGTTAGCCATCCGTCCTTCAGGCAGATCCCGGCCGGTAGGGTGCCCCACAATCACGCCGATCCCGGCTGGTATTTCCTGCGCCAGTTGTTCCACGGCCCGGTCACAGGCCTGAATAAAACCTTCCCGCAACAGAATATCTTTCGGCGGATAACCGCAAACGATCAGTTCGGGAAACAGAACCAGATCCGCGCCGGACTGTTCAGCGCGTTGCGCCGCTTCCAATATTCGCTGACAGTTTCCACGGAGATCTCCTACTGTCGGATTCAGCTGGGCTAAAGCAATTTTCACAGACGCTCTTTTCTCCTGAAACAGATGCAACAATTGTACGGATTCTACCAGCCAGACCGACAGGGATAACAAAACCCGCAGAAATCCAGTCTGCAGGTAAAGGAATTTGCTGAATCTGATTCGAATTCAGCACTTTTTTTTGACCACCCCGGACATGCGACCTAAGTTTAGATGAGCAGAACCATATCTCTCAAGGGAACAGGGCCATTTGTTAAGGCTCATTTTAGATTGATTCCCCCTTACAAAGCATCCCGGCACAGAGATCTCCAATGACACATTCTAGAAAAAGATCGACTGCAAAAACAGACGGACGGCCATTACTGAGCCATACCTCGATACTGATTATCAGTATTTTTATCCTCGGCATGGCTACAGGTAAAATCTCATCTGTGCCAGAGAACAGCCTGTTTTTGATGATGGGGGTCTTCGGTGTGATTTCTTATTTTGGACTGGGTGCCCTGGCCGAAACGCGCGCACGCAAGCGTCGCCAGCAGATTCTGGAGCGAAAGGAAGAGGCGCTCGAAGGCCGGCTGGAACGGCACTTGACGAGTAATCCGCAAAACGACACACCTCAGCGCGTCGCCTGCGGAGGCTTCAACCCGAACAGACCCTGCCAGCCCGCTATGCCCCAGGCAACCGCAGCCCGAAACATTTGAAGCTCGATGGTCCATCCGGGCAAAAAAAGAACGGTTTCAAATCGCTTTCGCAAATCTGAAACCGTTCGTGGTCTTTGCTTAACGTTCAGCTAGTTTGCTGAGGGTGCGTTAATCTGATGACGTACCCGAGCCAAAGCGTTGCGAGCCGCAGTCCGCACATCCGAGTTCGTATCGAAACGGGCTTTCTGCAATTCCGGAATCGCTTTATGAGCAAAAGGCCCGATTTCTCCCAGAGCGTAAGCTGCTCCCGCACGTACCTGGCTTGCCTTATCCTGTAGTGCCAGTGAGAGGGCTGCTACCACCCGCTCATCTTCCGGTCGCAGGTCAGCCAGCGAGTAGCAGGCCAGCCAGCGGATATTCACATCCTTTGAGACCAGACACTCTGACAGAGTCTTATTGGCCTGGTATCTCCATTCCGGATCGCGAGCCAGCAGTTCTGCCGTATGCAGACGAACATAAGCATTGTTGTCTGACAGCGAACGTACCAGGATCGGCGTCAACTCCTGTGACTGGTACCCGATCTGAGCCAGAACAGCAGCGGAGAAGGAACGATCACTTTCGACGGAAGAATTCATGGCTTCGATCAGGGTCGGCACCGAATCATCGGTGTTACCTTCAATTTTCCATAACGAGAACGCACTTTGAATCCGCACTCCCATGTTGTCATGCAGTGACAGGGAACGCAGCGCCGGTACCGATGCAATCGCTTCGGCTTCCATCGCCCCCAGTCTCTGGATCGCCTGTTTCAATTCAGGTACATCCTGGGAATCCAGCTGCTTGACCAGATATAACACTTCTCCACTCGCATTCGGACAGAGTGCTGCAGCGGAATCGGGTGGCACGATTTCCCGTTTAGGCTGACTGAGGCTTACGTTCTGCACAACCGGTTTCTGCACTGGCTGCACAGGTTCGACTTCAATCTGCCGGGAAACGGTGCTGATCTTTCCCTGCCCCATTTTTGACTTGGGATCCACCGGATTCCAGGTTCCAATCTGGGCTACTTCAGCATCTTCAAAAGGTGAGTCTTTGACGACATCACGATGATAGTTCTGAAACGGATTCTGAGATTCCTGAGGAACTGCACTCTGAGCGACCTGATGGAACTCAGGCTCTGACTGCACACGTTCTGCTTTCGATGGTGTAAAATCGGAAATCAGCTCTGTCTGCAATTCCCGCATCAGTTCATAAGCGGAACGTTTCTGCGGGGATGGTGCTGTCGCAGGCTTGGCAGAAGCACTTGCCACCTGCTGTTCTCGAACTTCTTGGAACGGCTGTTGTACCGGTGTGCTCGATTCTTCAACTTGCGCCACCGCTTCATCAGTCAGTTTTCTGAAAGTTACATCTTCTTCTGGTTGAGCCTGACTCTCTGCACGGGCCAGCATTTCATCCAGTTGTGACTGAACCGGTTTCTGCTGCCGTTTCGTGTCTTCAAGTCCGGCTTTCATCTCCGCCTTGACTTCGGCGACTTCCGTTTTTTCCTGTTCAAATGCGGATTTGTTCAAACCGGAATCAGACAGAAATGGATCTTGCACTTCCTCCCGGGCTGAGTTCCCGGCAATCCGGTCACGGATCACGCGGAAAGGAGAATCTTTGGCAGCAGCCACTTCTGTTTTGGGTGTGAAGTCCTCTTTGGTCGGTTCCGCTGCAGGAGTGGTTTTCGGTTTCGCTGATGTGTTTTGGGCAACATCAACTTTACGAAACAGATCCTTCTCCGCACTGACCGTGTCCACTTTCGGTTTCGTGGAGGTGGAACCTGAATGCCGCGCCATCTGTACGTCAGACTGCGCTGCTGCTTTCAATGTCGGATCGGAAGACAGCTGTGCAATATTCTGCTGCACCCGGGCCAGCAGTTGCTGATTCTGTTTGAATTCTTTAGAGCCCCGTCTCAAACTGCTGCGCTCACTGGCTGCCATTTTACTGAGTGCCAGTGATCGCTGATAACGATCCAGGGCTTCGCGTTTCTCGCCACGCTGAGCATGTAGATGAGCGATGATCTCATGCGCTTCTGCCGGGGTGCTGATCTTGCACAGCTGAGTATAGCTCTCGTGCATTTTCCCCTCTGTCCCCAGAACCGTCGCCAGACGCGTCACAGCGCGTTCATTGTCAGGCTCCAGCTTCACGGATTTCTGCAGAACTTTTTCTGCCTCTTTCAGCTTCTTCATCTTGTACAGAGCATAACCGTAGTCGCTCAGTAATTCCGGACTTTCTGGTGTCAGTTCTTCTGCCTGCTTGAAGTACTTCAGAGCTTCTTCACGCTCACCCAGGCGATAACTTACGATCGCCAGTCGGTGGCAGGCCATGGCCCGTTTGGGATCCGCCTCGAAAATATCTTCGTAGGCTTTCTTTGCCTTTTTTAATTCTTTTTTGTTTTCCAGATTCTGAGCGACCTCCATTTTGCTGTCCAGAACCTTGGCCTTCGCAGAGGCTGGGAGCATGGCTGTGGGCAGATGAGAACAGCCGGTGAAGGGAACAGCAACAGACGCTGAAAGAACTGCGGCCCAAATACTGCAGCGCTTCATTTTGAAATCCTCGAATAAATAGAGTCGAGAGCGATTAGTTCAGTTTAGCCGTCTCGTGAGCACGAATGACTGAGAGTTTTTGAGAGTCAGTTCAAGCTGTCGCTGGCGTCGGGTTTACCATGCAGCCTTCCCCGATTACGAATGTAACAGAGGAATTATCTGCAACGACAACTCACGGCTTTATGAATAGTTCGGTTATTCATGTTGTGCCGATGCAAAGGGAAGTGCAGAATATCGTACCCGTAATAAAGATCGTGCCGGAAGCACCGGCTGTAACGCGTGGCCAAAGCAGGGCAGCGATTCCGGACAGTTAAACTTTGACGATTATTCCGAATTTGCCAGCAGGACCTGTTTCCTGCCTTCAGAGGGTTAAAGTCAACTCAAATTGCAGGCTTGAAAGTCGTTTCCTCTGCAGACGTAACTGCTAATCTTCCAGTGCTTTGGCGATCAGCTTCAGCATCTGATCCGCAACTGCCAGCTGCCGTTCCTGCCTGAGCGAAAGCCCAGTTGTCGGGTCAGCATTCACGGGACCTGCTTCTCTGAGCGCGTCACTCTGGAGTGCATCCACACTGACCAGTTCCGGAGGAACAGAAAGATCCGTGTGAGCACGTCTTCCCACCGCGATACAGACCAGACCGTCCTGAGACTCTGGCGCATTGGGCCCCAGATGTCCGGTAATCGCTGCCGACAGGCTCGCTTCGGGAGTCTGACGCAGTACTCCCAGAGCCATTTCCCGGGCCGTCTCGCGACTCACATCGGTATATTTTTCCAGAGTTTCTGCCTGCACTCCCAGCCATTTCATTTTGGTATCCCAGCGGTAGACCACTGCAGAGCCACAGAAACAGTCGGAAATTCCAGGCAGGCTGGTCAATAACGTCGCAACCAGACCACCAGTACAGCTCTCTGCCAGTACCAGTTTCTGGTCGCGGAGCATCAGTGCCGTTTTGACTTCTGCAGCAGACTGGATCAGGAACTCGGGAAACATGGGGATCTCTCCAAAAACAGAGTTTGCGCCTCTGCTGATAATTTACACAACATCCCATCTATTCTACAGTGTGCCTAGAAGTGGTTTCATAACTTATTAAGTAATGTGAACACGCACGCGAGTTGTGCGAATCCTAAAAACAAATGACTGTATCGTTCATACCGTATTACCAGACGACGAAAGTTGAACAGCCAACTGAAGGTGCGTTCGACTTTCCAGCGGCGTCGATATCGTCGCAGAGCACGCCCATCTTGCGTCGCTGGTTTCACACGGTTCTTGCGATGCGGACAGACCAGTTCTATCTGCCGTTCTGCCAGCTCTGTGCGCAGGGGATCGCTGTCGGCCGCACGATCATAAATCAGGCGATCGGGGTCACGTGGCAAAACGCGCTGGTCCAGCAGGGATTCAATCAGCTTCACCTCTGCCGGAGAGGCACTGGAACGATCCAGAGCGAGAGGGAGTCCGTTTCCGTCGACCAGCAGCATAAGCTTGGTTCCCTTTCCCCGTTTTGTCTTTCCGACATCGGCGCCCCTTTTTTTGCGGGGCAGAATGTGCCATCCCCGAATGCTTCCGACCAGACTACCAGCTTCCGTCGGTCGAAATGTTCGAGCAATCGCTGCCATGCTTCCAGGAAGACACCGTCTTCGGTCCATTCCTTGAAACGACGCCAGCAAGTGCTGGGAGATGGTAAAAATGTTGGTAAATCTTTCCATCGGGCACCGGTCCTTAATACCCAAAGGATTCCTTCGAGACACTCGCGGGGAGCCACTCTGGGCCGCCCTCCGGCTGCGTTTGCCGGTGGTTCTGGAAACAGATCTTTGATCAGAAGCCATTGCTCGTCCGAGAGTTGTGGTTTTGGTTCCGTCCTGGACCCGGTAATGTTGCGACCTGTGGCAGGTCGTGACACGCGGGTCATGGTCATAATGAGACCTCCTTTCTGGGGAGGTACTCCTACAAATACTATACCAAACTGTTCACGTAATTTAGGGTTTTGAAACTACCTCTAAGGAAATTACTGTCTTTACACTCAACCAGAAAACAATCCCTACTCCATGATGACGCGTTCGAAATCGACTCGAGACCTCAAACCCTATTTTCAGACCCTCGAAGACCTGGAGGGACCATTCGACTGGACTGCATTTTTTGGCAACGATCATCCGGTGGTTCTGGACGTGGGCGCCGGTCGTGGTCTGTTTCTGTTTAACTCGAGTGGAGCCAGTCCGGACAAAAATTTCCTGGGCATGGAAATCGACTACCGGGAAGGCCGACGGGCGGCAACGCGTCTGCTCAAAGCGGATCGTCCCAATGCGCGCGTACTGGGCGGCGATGCACGGATTGCCTTCGACAAATTTATTCCGGAGTCATCCATTTCCGAAGTCCACGTTTACTTTCCCGATCCCTGGTGGAAGAAACGCCATCACAAACGGCGGATTTTTACTGACGTTTTCGTAGAACGGATTACCCGGGCTTTAAAGAACGGCGGCGAACTCCACTTCTGGACCGACGTGGAAGAATATTTCGAACGGGTCACCGCTCTGATGGATCATGCTCCCCAGTTCACCAAACGGGAAGCACCTGAGGAAAAGCTCCCCGAACACGACATGGATTTCCAGACCAGCTTTGAACGAAAAAAACGCAAGGAAGGTTGGATCATCCATCGGGGTCTCTGGGTGCTTAGCAAGTAGGCCTCCGCTTTCAGTTATCGAGGACCGCCTGCTGCAGATCGATGGGCCGGTTAAACTTCGCCCGGCGGTCAATGTGGTACCACCAGATCCCCCGAATCGGATAGAAGAAGACCGACCGTACATGATCATGCTGTTGCTGCATGCTTGCCAGATAGGATTCTTCGAACTCCGGTAACTCGCGACACAGCTCCAGATGTTTGAGCCGCAGCAGATCCGCGACCCCGGCCTGATGCTTTTCGTGCAACAGTTCGAGCTGTTCGATTCCAAAAGACTGGACGAACCGACGGGGAGGCAGGGGAAAGATCAACGACTCCCGGTCATTGGCCGTCAACAGGGAGTAGTCGTCTTCAAAGACCGTCGTAAAATGATGAATCCGTCCGTAGGGTGACAGTGTCACCTGAAAAAAGGTGGCGCTGTCAACATGTTCCCACACCAGAATAAAATTCTGCTGCCTGCGAAAGACTCCCACTTCTGCAAACTGGCGGGTGCGGGCCCAGTCAGACTCGACGCGGCATTTGCCGTCATAGTAATCAACGGCCTCTTCCTCCGACAGCAGAATCAGCTGGGGAGAACGCATGTGCTGAATCGCGTAATAGATCAGAATCGGGATCAGCACAAACAGGTAGCAGATAAACATGACCGCCAGCAGAATGACGACATTAATCAGATTGGCATTAGCCGGCATAGTCCAGTTCCGGGCGGGTAACCTTGTAATTGAAAGAATCAGAAACGTCTCAGTCGTCCTTCATTTTCTCACCCAGGCGGTCAATTTTCCAGCCTAAAAGTTTAGCGTTAATTTTATCACTCAGGGCATGACACATTTCCAGGAAGACATCTGTTGCCCGGTCTTCGTTCAACTCGTGCGCGGAAAACTGTTTCAAAGTATGCTGCCTGAGGCTGGTCACATCGTCCAGCAGCGTCAGCAGGGCCGGACCGTCCTCCGCCTTGTTTCCATCCAGTTTCATCTGCTGATTTTCAATATCGACCAGTTGCCTGATATAACGATCCAGCCTGTGCTCCTTGGCTTTCATACGGCGTTTTTGAAACCAGTGAATCAGCAGATAGCCGGCAATCAGCATCGACACGATAAACGAGCGCATGCCTTCGGTCGCTTCGACAAATTCCGAATTGAGAAACGGTTTCAACTCGGGATTGTAAACATGATCTGCCCCATCGTGCATCGGAAATCCCTGGTTCTCGCGGGCGAATGTATTTCCCTGCGCAGACAGTTCATTTAAATGCATCTGCCGGGAGAAGTTCTGGTGCAAAACCTGTGACGTCACCACAGAGACCAACTCATCCGAAACTGATTCCCTGGTCAACAACAGGGCACCGCAGGCAACGGTGGGCAGGTTTCGCTCGGGAATCACGCGCTGCTTCCGGGAATACATGCCCGCGGGAATCTCATAGGGATAGAAGTGCGTTTCCCGACGTGTCAGCGCACCGATATACGGAATTTCGAGCAGTCGGAACTGGCCGCTTTCCAGCAGTTGATGCAGGATCGGAGCTTCCACACCCAGCGTCATGAAGACCGCGTCCAGTCTGTTCTGCCCAAACTGTTCTTCAATTTCCCGATAAGTCAGGTAGGCGGGATCAAATTTCATCCAGGCTCAACTGCAGGTGATCCAGTAAAGGCAGACTGGCAGCCAGATCGCCGGACCCAGGCAGACCGATGGCGATCCGTTTCCCTTTCAGCTCACTGACACTGATGATTTCAGAATCAAGGGGCACAATCACATGCATGACCTGGGAATACAGATTCGCAATGAAGCAGATCTCGTCGTTGTCAGGTGCGACTGCCCGTTTTTGTTTTTTCGGTCCGGGTTCCCTTTGGGTCAGCTCGAACTCAGTACCGGGCTGGTAGAAGCCCAGGTCCGCTTTGCCTTCCCGCAGTAATTTTAAATTTTCCAGCGACCCCTGTGTCTCCAGGATCTCAACTTTAATCGGTAACTGCTCCTGCAGCATTGATTTGAGCTGCTCGGCCATTCCGTAATACCGCCCCTCCGAGTGCCCTGCCGCAATTGTAATTCGGTCCGGCAATGCGGTCATCCAGCGGTAGGTCTGATGCAGAATGACCGGCAGGGAAATCAGTAGAATCACAATCAGAATTTTGAGGACCTTACGTTTCATATGTCACTTCTTCGATGTATTCTCAAAAATAGTAATCCAGACTAACAACCGCGAAATGTGCACAGAATATCATACCCGTTTCCGGGTCGGTTATCCCCTTTTCGGCAGGAAATTGCAGCATCTCATCAAGAGAAACGGATCTGGGCCCGGGAGGTCTCAAACTGTTTGCTGAATTCCCGAGTTTGCAGCGTCGTTTGCCTTGGCGCTATTTTTTGGCGAACTATGCTAAGGGACGATACCTCTGTATCATGAGGGGATTACTGTGACTCCCCTGACCCTCTTTCCCTTATTTTGAATAAGTGAGTGAATTCCATGTACCGAGTCCTGATCACGGACAATCTTTCGCCAGCTGGTCTGAAAATTCTCGAAGACAACCCGGAAATCGAAGTTGATGTTCGTTCCGGCCTCTCGCCGGAAGAAGTACGGGAAGCACTCAAGTCCGCTGACGGTATTATCATTCGCAGTGCCACCAAACTGACCGAAGAGATTCTGCAGGGCCAGCCCCGGCTGAAAGCCATCGTACGGGCCGGCGTCGGCGTCGATAACATCGACCGCGTCGCTGCCACCCGCGAAGGCATCATCGTCATGAACACCCCGGCGGGAAACACCACCAGTACCGCCGAGCAGACCATCGCCCTGATGATGGCACTGGCCCGGAATATCGGCCCCGCTTATGCCACCATGAAAGAAGGCAAGTGGGAACGTAAAAAACTGACCGGAACCCAGGTTGCAGGTAAGACACTGGCCGTCATCGGTCTGGGTCGTATCGGCCTCTCTGTCGCGCAGCGGGCTCAGGGACTGGAAATGAAAGTCATTGGCTACGATCCTTTCATGTCGGCCGAACGTGCCGCCGAGTATGGTATCGAGCTCTATAAGGAAGTCGACGAGATCGTCAAGCACTGCGACTTCCTGACCGTGCATACTCCCCTCACAGATGAAACCCGCGACCTGATCAATGCCGAGCGGATCGCCACCATGCGTCCCGGTGTGCGGATCATCAACTGTGCCCGGGGTGGAATCGTCAACGAAGACGATCTGGCAGACGCCCTGGAATCCGGCAAAGTGGCTGGTGCCGCCTGTGACGTATTCACACAGGAGCCACCGGAAAACCGTCGTCTGATCGATGCTCCTAACATGCTGGCTACACCGCACCTGGGTGCTTCGACAGATGAGGCTCAGGAGATGGTGGCTCTGGAAGCAGCCGAGATCATCACCGACTTCCTGACCAAGAATGAAATCCGCCACGCCATCAACATGATTCCGGTCTCCGGAGCGGAAATGGCCGACCTCAAACCGCACATCGAACTGGGGCACCGCCTGGGACTGTTCCTCTCGCAGCAGACCAAAGGCAGCCTCAAAAACGTCCAGATCCAGTACCGGGGTGAAGTCGCCGAGAAACAGACCAAGCTCATTACATCCAGCTTTGCAGCCGGCCTGCTCTCACATTCATTCGAAGCCGAAATCAATATTGTGAATGCCACCGTCTTCGCAAAAGACCGGGGCATCGATATTTCCGAATCCAAGTCCACTGAAGCCGGCACACTTTCGACGATGATTTCGGCCACAGTGGAAACGGAAGAAGGAAAATTCTCCGCCGCGGGTACCATCTTCGGTCAGGACTTCCTGCGTCTCACAAAACTGGACGAGTTCTACCTGGACGGTTACCTCGACGGCAACCTGCTCATCTACCGTCACCACGACGTACCGGGCCTCATCGGCTACATCGGTACGGTCCTGGGGAACCACAAGGTCAACATCGCCCACATGGCCCTGGGTCGTCTCCAGAACCAGCCCGGCGGTGAGGCCATCGCGGTCCTGAATGTGGACGGTGAAGTTCCGGAAGAAGCCATCGCGGAAGTCTCCAGCCACAAAGATGTTTCCTGCGTGAAGCTCATCAAAATGCCACCAGCCACAGCACCACTGTCCTGGCTGCAGTAGGGCACACAAAGGCTTAACAGTCGCTTCATCGTTTCTTTGAATTCGATGAAGCGACTCAGCCATTTCAGCGAAAAATCCCGCCTGCTCAGGGATTGTATTGAACATCAGGCCCCCTCATGCATAAAATATCTGCGTTAGAGGTACGTACCTGCCACATTTGAGTGAATTCGACAGATTTCAATTGACTGCGAAATCAGTTAGGTTATCATTCGCGGAAATCTAAGAGTTGAGTTTACTTAAGTCGCTTCGGTTCTGAATGTACCTCACAGTTTGCCATAACCTTGTTCAGAGATCTGGAGGGTGGGCGGCGTATGATTTCAGCAACTTCCGGGAAGGCACAATCGAGTGCCATGCAGGCGAGCGTATTGGCGCTCAATAAGACTTATTCGCCAGTTCACGTGATCTCTGCCAAACGTGCCTTCTGCCTGCTCAGCAAAGATATCGCCGAAGTCATCAGTGTCGAAGACGGCACCTTCATGAACTATGACTTCAATTCCTGGATTGAAATCAGTGAATTACGCTCTGAGTTCAACGAACGCAACGAACTCGAAGACTGGATCCTCGCCGTTAATTTTGAAATCCAGGTCCCCCGAGTCGTCCGGCTGCTCCGCTACGACCGCATCCCCAACAATACCATCAAGTTCAATCGACGCAACATCTTCATTCGCGACAGCTACCGCTGCCAGTACTGCCAGAAGAAATTCAGCATCAAACAACTCAGCCTGGATCACGTCATCCCCCGCTCGCATGGCGGCGGCATGAACTGGGAAAATATCGTCAGTGCCTGCCGTCGCTGTAACACCAAAAAGGGAGGTCGCACCCCTTCCCAGGCCGGCATGAAGCTCCTGCAGAAACCAGCCAAACCCAGCCGGAATCCAGTGCTCCTGCAACAGGTGAAGCAGGCGAAATACGAATGCTGGAAAAACTTCGTCGGCTCAAAAGAACTCCTCAGCTGCGACTGATCATTCATTTCTCTCGCCGTAGCCGGCCCCTTGCCTGTCAGTGACTCCCGGCAGCAGATTCTTGTGTCCTGTTCCCTCAAAATCGACATATTCCCTCTGTTCCTCGCGTCGATTTCTCCTGAAATTGCGGGCCATGGTTCCACTGGCTCTCTGAACCGTCTATATTACGGGACGAATAATCAAAAATCCTCGCTGAAAGTCTATACATCAGAAAGTCTCAGGAATCAGGAATGTCGTCTTCTCCGTTAAACGTCGCCATTATCGGCATGGGAACCGTAGGTAGCGGTGTCGCTAAAATTCTTCTGGATCGAGCAGATCAGATGACCAACCGCGCCGGTCGTCCGATTCACCTGAAACGAGCTGTCGTGCGCGATCTCTCCCGCCCCCGCAACATTGAGCTGGCCGAGGGAGTCCTGACCGACGACATCGACTCGGTACTCAACGACGACGACATCGACGTCATTATCCAGCTGGTCGGCGGAATCGATCCCGCGTACGACATCATGCTGCGTGCCCTGGAAAGCGGCAAAGACGTCGTCACTGCCAACAAGGCCCTGCTCTGCGAAAAAGGGGAAAGCCTCTACCAGCGCGCCCGCGAACTGGGACGCTGCATCTGCTTTGAAGCAGCCGTCGCCGGCGGAGTTCCGCTGATTGAAACCGTCACCCAGGCGATGTCCGCCAATCAGATCACTTCCATCGAAGCCATTCTGAACGGCACCAGCAATTATATTCTGACTCAGATGTTTTCACACGATGTCAGCTACGATGACGCGGTCAAAAGTGCTCAGGAGATCGGTTACGCGGAAGCCGACCCCGCCATGGACGTGGATGGTACCGATGCCGCCCAGAAACTGGGAATCCTGGTGCAACTCTCGCTGGGCATCAAAGTCGGCCTGGACGAGTTCCTCAGACAGGGCATCGATACCCTTTCACTGGCAGATCTGAAATACGCCTCCGAACTGGGCTACACGGTCAAACTGCTGGCGGTCGCCAACCTGATCGACGGCCAGCTGGAAATGCATGCCCAGCCTACATTGATCCGCAACGACAATCCCCTGGCGCACGTGGAAGACGCCTACAACAAAATCGCCCTCGAAGGGGACGCCGTCGGCAAGATCTGGCTCTCAGGCATGGGCGCCGGTCAGATGGCAACCGCCTCGGCGGTGGTCGCCAACCTGATCGATGTTGCTGTCGGGCGGGCCGCAATTACCTTCCCGCGTCTGGACCTCTGGAATCCCCGGCACGACATCAAAATCATGCCCCGCGAAGAGATCTCACGTCGCTACTTCCTGCGACTGAATGTAGAAGACCGCCCGCACGTACTGGCTGATATTACCAACGTGCTGGGCGATCATGAAATCAGCATCGCCAGCCTGGTCCAGCATGAGGCACCGGAAGTCGATCCCAATGAAAGCTTCCCGATCGTGCCTCTGGTCATCATGACACACCGGACCACCGAAGGCCGCTTCCAGGCCGCCAGCAGAGAACTGGAACAGCTGGATTGTATCCGGGCCCCCTTCGTCCGCATGCCGGTCAACGATTAAGCGGGAAAGCCGTTATTCCTTCTCTTTAGCAGCAGCCTCTTTCTCCGGTTTGGCTGCTGCTTCCTTCTCAGGTTTTTCAGCATCCTTTGTTTCAGGCTGCTTTTCTACCGGTTCTTTTTCGCCTGCTTTCTCTTCAGACTTTTCAGCTTCCGGCTTCGCTTCTTTCTCAGCTGGTTCCTCGCCGACAATGGTCGCTTCTTTAATGTAGTCCAGCATGGGAAATTCTTTTTTCAGATAGGCATTCCCCTGTTCTACGATGCCCCCCTGAAAGGGACCGCGTCCTTGAGGGGCACCCTCTCCATACTCTTTGTAGAGTGAGTCGACCACATCCATTCCCTTGACCACCTGCGCAAAGGGAGAGAATCCCATCTGATCCAGATTGGAATTATCGCCAAAGTTGATAAAGAACTGGGTGGAACGGGAATTCGGCAGACCGGTTTTCGCAAACGAAACATACCCTCGTTTGTTCGATTCGACCACGGGATCATCCATGATATTGTTGTCTTTCCATTTCGCGTGTACCGCGGGATCACCATTGATACCCACCTGGGCCATGAACCCGTCAATCACGCGAAAGAAAGCCACGTCATTATAGAAACCTTCTTTCACCAGTTCTTTGAAGCGTTCTGCCCCCCGGGGTGACCATTCGGGATGGACTTCCAGCAGAATGTCGCCTTTGGTCGTTTTCAACAACACCTGATAATCTTCAGCATCGGTGGCAGCCGACTTGGGACCACCAGCCGCTTCCGGAATCTCAGCATCGCCGGCTGTCGGAGTTTCACTGGTACATCCCACCAGACAGGGAATCGCCAGGCATAATGCCAAAAGGGTGAATCGTAACATCAAATCTTTTCCTTAATCTATCTTGCTGAATTCAATAAAATGAAACTGATTAGTCTTGGTTAACTGTTCTTGATTTCCTGGCTGAGTTGTTCGAACTCATCACGTAACACCGGCATCGCCCCCGATTTGCTGGCCACCAGACCACCGACACGGTTCGCAAACAGAGCCGCCCGATCCCAGGGCCAGCCCAGTAGACGTCGTGAAATCAACGCCGCGGTAAAGGCATCACCGGCGCCCACCGCATCGGCCACTTCGACCGGCGTGCCCGGGATATCATAGGACTGGCTTTCCGCATAAATCAAGCATCCCCCCGACCCCCGGGTAATACAGACTGCTTCCACACCATAATCAGTCTGCAACTGCTTCGCGAACCGGGGCAAGTCGCTTCCGTCTACACTCAGCAGTTCAGACAGGACCTGAACTTCATCCTGGTTCAGTTTCACGACGCGAGCCGCCTTGAGTGACCGCTCGATCCAGTCCCGGTCATAATATTTCTGCCGCAGGTTGATATCGTAGACCACCAGGCAGTCTTCCCCGGTTGCTGCCAGACACTGGTGAATCGCCTCACGAGAAGCGGCTTCGCGCTGGGCCAGTGTTCCGAAACAGACCGCCTGCGCTTCGCCCATCAACGTCGCCAGCCGGTCATTGAATTCCAGATGATCCCAGGCAACCTGCTCATGAATCGTATACTGCGGATCGTTGGCATCACTGAACTCCACGGTCACCGTGCCGGTCGGATAGTTTTCATCCACCTGGACATAATCGGTCGCCAGCTGCTGCTGTTTGAGAAAATCGAGCAGCTCCCGGCCCAGGTCATCCTGGCCAACCCGCGTCACCACGGTTCCCCGGCAGCCCAGTTGATTGGCCTGGAAAGCAACATTCGCAGGTGCCCCGCCCGGCCGACGATCATCACCAAAACAGTCCCACAGCAATTCACCTAAACCAATTACCAGCGGGAGCGACGCAGAATTATTCATGGAACTCCGATTCCATTCCTGTAGATTTCAATTACACTGTTGACCAGTAACTTAATACGCCTGCCCATCAGCATTGTAGTGCATTTCAGCTGATACCATACCACAATTCGGGATAGAAATTCCATGCATCGTATTTATGAATACCATCATTTGGTCACCAATGATGAAATCGACGGACTGGGACACGTCAACAACGTCGTATACCTGAAATGGCTGCAGGACGCCGCCGTCGCTCACTCGGGAGCCAACGGCTGGCCGGCCCGACGCTACCGCGAACAGGGAATCGGCTGGGTCGCCCGCAGTCATTTCATCGAATACCTGCAGCCTGCCTTCGTGAATCAGGGAATCATCGTGCAGACCTGGATCTCCAATCTGCTCAAGGTGAAATCCCTGCGGAAATACCGCATCATTCGCCCCGCAGACTCCGAGCTGCTGGTCCGGGCCGAGACCAACTGGGCCTTCGTCAATTATGAGACTCTCTCCCCCTGCCGTATTCCCGCTGAAGTCTCGGAATGTTTCTCTGTCGTCGCTGACGAGGAAGCACCGGAGTAAGCAGCCTTTTCAGAGAAGTTCACAGACAATACGTGAATTCCGGATGCACGCATGCTACGCTATTGACTACCAGACATAACCGCTCCCTGATCAGCGAGCCTTTCCTTTCCCAGTTGCATTTCACGGTGTGCCATGACTGACCAACCCTACGAAAAACTAGGCGCCTTCTACCTCGGCAAAGAATACGACCTCTCCCAGGGAACAGTCAAAGACAATCTCGTCCTCTACGACAGCAAAGACCTCACGACCCACGCGGTCTGTGTTGGTATGACGGGCAGTGGCAAGACGGGCCTCTGCCTCTCGCTGCTCGAAGAAGCCGCCATCGATGACATTCCCGTGATCGCCATCGACCCCAAGGGAGACCTCGGCAACCTGCTGCTCAACTTCCCCGATCTGAAACCCGCCGACTTCCGCCCCTGGATCGAAGAAAGCGAAGCGGTCCGCAAGGGGAAGACCCCCGATGAATACGCCCGTGCAACCGCCGACCTCTGGAAGAAAGGCCTCGCCGACTGGCAACAGGACGCCGACCGCATCGCCCGACTCCGTGATGCCGTGGACATGGCCATCTACACTCCGGGCAGCAGTGCCGGCCTGCCGATCTCGGTTCTTAAATCGTTCGATGCCCCCAGTGACGCGGTGCTCAATGACAGCGACGCCCTGCGGGACCGGATCCTCTCCGCCGTCTCCGGACTGCTGGCGCTGCTCAAAATCAACGCCGACCCGATTAACAGCCGCGAACACATTCTGCTCTCGAATCTGCTCAGCCATGCCTGGAAAGAAAAACGGAACCTCTCGGTCGCCAGCCTGATTCAGGAAATCCAGGCGCCCCCCTTCGACAAAATCGGGTTCCTCGATCTGGAAACGTTCTACCCGGCCAAAGACCGCATGGGACTTTCACTGCAGTTGAACAACCTGCTGGCCTCCCCCGGCTTCGAAGCCTGGATGGAAGGCGAAGCACTCAACATCGGCAACCTGCTGATGACGAAACAGGGGAAGCCCCGAATTTCGATCCTCTCCATCGCGCACCTTTCCGAATCAGAGCGGATGTTCTTCGTGACCGTGCTGCTCAACGAAGTCCTGGCCTGGGTCCGCAGTCAGTCGGGGACCTCCAGTCTCCGCGCCATCCTCTACATGGACGAAGTCTTTGGCTACTTCCCCCCGACCGCGAATCCCCCCTCCAAAACGCCCATGCTGACGCTGCTCAAGCAGGCCCGCGCCTTTGGACTGGGTGTGGTACTCTCCACGCAGAACCCGGTCGACCTGGACTACAAAGGGCTCTCCAATACAGGCACCTGGTTCATCGGTCGTCTGCAGACCGAACGGGACAAGGCCCGCGTGCTGGACGGTCTCGAAAGCGCTTCGGGGACTGCAGGCAGTCAGTTCCACCGCCAGCAGATGGAAGCCATCCTCTCCGACCTGGGAAGCCGCGTCTTCCTGCTGCACAACGTGCACGAAGATGCCCCCGTCGTCTTCCACACCCGTTGGGCACTCTCGTACCTCCGCGGCCCCCTGACCCGCACACAGATCCAGACGCTGATGGAACCCCGCAAGCAGGCACTCGCCGACGAAACACTAACCACGGTCATCAGCGCCCCGAGCACCGCCGAACCCACAACAACCGCCGAGCCCGATCAGCCACCGTTGATCCCCCCCGACATCAAACAACGCGTCTTCCGCGCCTCCAGCATGCTCCCCCAGGGCAGCAGACTGGTCTACCGGCCCGGCGTACTCGGCCTGGCGAAGCTCCGCTATGCGGATGCCAAATCCAAAGTCGACCTCTGGCAGGATGTCGCTCTGTTGATCTCCCTCACCGGCGATGTCCCCGAGAGCCTCTGGGAAGCAGCCACCCCCATCCCTGTCGGCGATCTCGATTACGAAGACCAGCCTTCCGACCAGGCCTCCTTTGCCGGCATCGACACCGCCCTGACCCGCAAGACTCAATACCGCACCTGGGAAAAAGATCTGAAGAACTACCTCTACCAGGAACGTCCGCTGGACCTCTGGTTCAGTGCCGACCCCAAACTCTATTCCGATCCCGAAGAAAACGAAGCCACCTTCCGCGCCCGGCTCAAGCAACTGCTGCGGGAAGAACGCGATCTGCAGATCGAAAAGCTCCGCGCCAAATATGCTTCCAAACTGGAAACGATCCAGAACCGCATCCGCACCGCTGAAGAACGGGTCGCGCGGGAAGAGTCCCAGTACAGCGATAAGAAAATGAGCTCCTTCCTCTCCATCGGCACCACCATCTTCGGCGCCATCATGGGTCGCAAACTCGCCAGCGCAACCAATGTCCGCAAGGCCTCCACCGCGGCCCGTAGCGTCGGTCGCGCCGCCAAAGAATACGACGACATCGAACGCGCCAAAGAAGCGCTCAAAGTTCAAAAAGAGAAATACGAAGAACTCGAAGCCGAGTTCCAGCAGGAACTGGATGAACTGGAAGCACCGATCCGCCCCGAGGACCTGGAAATCGAAGCGTACCCGGTCCGCCCCCGCAAATCCGACCTGATGATCAACGAAGTCGCCTTCACCTGGCTCCCCTGGTCGGTGGACGAAGCCACCGGCATCAGCGAGCCCCTCTACCGGCTGGAAGACGTCTGTTAGGAATTCCTGTCAGGCCGACCGGGAACCACTTCCCGCTTTTCAGTTCGCTTCTGTCTTCATTTGCCTGAACAAACTAGACTGGACCCGCACCTGCGTCTGACCAGAATGCCTTGTTCTGCGTCGCGCGCGCGAGCAACGATCTTTTTTCACTACTTTTTCACGGGAACATGCAGCACCGATGCCACAAACACACTATAAAACCCTCTGGTTTCAGCACGATTTGAAAAACAGCTGCTCATTGATGCATGCCATTTTCGGTTAACTTTTACCGCTTTTTACCGCATAAAAGCCGCTGATTGCCATTAATGTCACGTTTTGTCACCCGATCCCGCAGAACAGAGGAAAGCAGGGACGGCCCCGCGTGTCCGCCCGCCTGGCGACATTGATTGCAATGCCAACTCCCAAGGGACCCCCAACCAGCGTCAAAGACCAAACCGACCATTTTACGAAAAAGAAACTCACCCCTGTAGATGAAAATCGTTAAGCTGAAAAGAAACGGTTTGCGTTGGGTGGCACTGTTGGCTCGCCAACAGTGATCGCACAACCATCCCAAATCGAGTGAAAAACGGGTAACCCCGAATGCAATTCGGGGCGAGCCTCGCGAGCAGGAAGTCACAGCTCAATCGACCAATCCACAACAGAGCTACCAATCTGAACCGTAGGGCGCGGACCCATGTGTCCGCCCGCCTGGCGACTCTGATTGCAATGCAGACATCCAAAGGAACCCAGCCAGATACCAAACCAACCATTTTACGAAAAAGAAACTCACCTCTGTAGCTGAAAATCGTTAAGCTGCAGAGGGACGGTTTGCGAAAACGGGTTCGAAAACCCGTATTCGATTCCTGACACCTTTTATGTCAGAAAATAGTGAAACCATGATAGAGATTCAGAATTTCAACAAGTTGATCGGCCAGAAGGTTCGTCGTTTTCTCATTGTTGTCTGGCCACCGATCGGGGAGGCCGGTATGTCAGCTGTTGACATGTCAATCGGCTTGATCCTGGATGAGCATGAAGGTGTATTTCACATTCAAATCGATAAAGATGATTTATGGACACCCATCGTTTCCGAAACATGTTTTGACGAAATCATTGAATGGAGGCAATTTCAGCCACGCATTGATGGCTGGATGAAAGGCCAGATTGATGGGCCTCTGCAACACGAAGTTTTTGATGCGACTCATGAAAGCATTTTTGGCAACATTGTATCCAGGGAAATATTGGACATTGAATGTATTACTTTAAAGTCAGAGTTGAATCCATTTGCCATCAAGATTTGTTTTCGAGACGACTATCTTCTGGTATCACCTATCAGTGATGGGACGACCATCGAGACTTCTTTGTTCAACAAATCAGACAATTTGAAAGTGTTTAGAAAACTGGGTGAACTTGAGTTGATTCCACTGCGGGACGCAGTGAACCGTATTTAGTACTCTATTACTGCCCTGCTGTAGAGCGTAGAAATGGGTGCTGTTTTTTTTAATTCCTTTCAACGGGAATCAGTATTGTGATGCGTCTGGTACAGTCACTGGAACTAGATCAGATCTTGAATCTGGCCGAAGCGATACTCTGGATTTCCATTGCGTGTCTTTTTCTCTTCCAACTGCGTCACACGAAGCAAAACAGAGATTTATCGATCACGTGCGTCATCGCCTTTGCGCTGTTCGGAGTCTCCGATTTCATCGAGATCCGCACCCGGGCCTGGTATCAACCCGTTTCACTCTTCATTCTGAAAGCCGGCTGCATTGTGACGTTTGTCACGGTCTTCATCATCTACCGCAGACGTCGAAAAACTCCCCCTGACAAGACGCCGCAATGCCCCCCTGACTGCTGATCGAGTAACCATCCCAGATCGAGAGAAAAAAGGGTGGGCCCGGATGCAATCCGGGCCGAGCGCAGCGAGCAGGAGGTCGCAGCTCATGAAATCAATCCACAACAGAGCTGCCAACCGGAACCGTAGGGTGCGGACCCAAGTGTCCGCCCGCCTGGCGACTTTAATTTCAATGCAGAGATATAAGTCGCCAGGAACAGTTATCGACGTCGTATCTGGCTCCTGACACTTTTTTAATTTCCAGTTGGATCCCTAGTCATCGATCCCCGTGTCTTCAGTGCCCACACCGAAGCCGTGGGGGTGGGACGCCTTCACTTCCAGTACGTGCTTCCAATGTTGGACGAAGGTTTCCCCGTGCTCCGCTTCCAGGCGTTGCTTCTCCTCCTCCACACGCTTCAGCACCTCCGGCCACCAGGTGGCATTGAGATACGCCACGCGGCGGTCGTGTTCTTCGACAGAGATCCCCTCCTCATCAGGATCCAGCCCTTCCTGCTCAAAATTCATGTCCCGCCAGTGATCGCCGGGGTGGGGAACAAACCCTTGTGTGTCATGAGGAAACTTGTGGTTGTAGGAATCCATGTGAGACTTGTGAAACATCGAAACCTCTCCTTTGCAATCCAGAATGCGAATCGAAGTAAAGTGCCTCACTCTATTGGAATGTTCGGCTCGAAAGTCTTCAATACTGAATGCCGGGTAGATCCGAAGAAATTCCCATGAGACAGTAAAGTCAAAATGGCTTTTCAGGGTTTTGAAGCGATTAAAGGTGCCCGGAAACGTTTTCTGGTCTCGTCGGGTGGAACTGTTGGCTCGCCAACAGTGATCGAACAACCATCCCAAATCGAGCGAAAAAGGGGTAACCCCGGATGCAATCCGGGCCGAGCGCAGCGAGCAGGAGGTCGCAGCTGCCGTGATCAATCCACAACAGAGCCGCCAACCTGAACCGTAGGTCGCGGACCCATGTGTCCGCCCGCCTGGCGACTCTGATTGCAATGCAGACATCCAAAGGAACCCAGCCAGCGACCAAACCGACCATTTTACGAAAAAGAAACTCACCCCTGGAGCTGAAAATCGTTAAGGTGAAGAGAGACAGTTTGAGGAAGCAGGAGTTGAATACTCGTATTCGGTTCCTGAAAACGATTCTGTCTTCTTTTACTCCTGTTATGAAAGATAACGAGGACCAGATTTGTGATCTCACAACAAGACATCGAAGCAAATTTTCCCGATATCGAATATCTTGCAAGTGATATTTTGACGTTTCAGGATATCGTTCCCGCTTTTAAATTCCTGTATTACTTCATGCCAGATCATCGATCACAGAGAGATTTGCTTCTAGTGACTGATGGATATCGGGATGATCAATTTGCTCAGTCGATTTTGCTCGCAGCACAGCAGTTGGCTGCCAGACTGCCTTGACGAAACATCCATTTGGTATGCCAAACAAATACGGCTTTACTCATCTGTTATTGGTTCCCCCCGATTTCCACAGCTACTTCAAGGGAAGATTAGACGAGGAACGCCAGGAGTTGTTTCTTGTGCTCCCGATCCATCATTGTGATTATTCCGGAAATGAATCGCGGGAATTGTTTATTGAGATAAGACAACATACAAACCCCGCGCTGGACTGGCAACGCGAGGTAACTCCCCAGGCCCTGCTTAGATTTGAAAATCCGAGAACAAAAGGAGGTGCTGGCAACTCTACTGGAGTCCCGGTAAGATTTTCATTGATCGACAATGAAATACGGAACCTCAACGGCATCGAATCAGGTTTTATGGAAGTGACTGGTGTTCGCGGTGATTTTGTAGAGATTCTCTCACCATCACCTGATAAATACATGTTTCGTACTCAGTTTGACAATGAACCTCGCACGATGAATCAGGATGAAGTGATAAATGCCGTCTGGGAGTTTCTTGTGGCACGTGATCAGTAACCAACAGGCTTTCCCAACGCTGCTCATCCCTCAACGGAATAATAGTCCTGCAGTCTTTATCGCATTCCACACTAAGGTATTTGCATGCCAGAATTCACACCAAAGTCCGGTTCCCTGAAGATCGAGACATTTGATGATCCGCCCCCTGTATTGACGATGAACATCAGGATCGAATTCCGGGAACCGATGGACCCGGAAGAGCCTGGTTGTACTCAAAGCGTGAAAGCGGAATTCGACGATCTGGCAGTTCCATTTGAAAGCGGGAAAGACCTGGCGCATGCAACCATCACAAACCCAATCATTGAGGACGTTTCGGAGAGCACGATCTACTATCGTGGCTATCATAATCCAATCGAATTAAACAGCATTTCGTTCGCACATTTCGAGGGCACCGGGGTTCTCGCTATACTGACGGGTACGATTGATTTCTCCCATGAGGGACTGAGTCAACTTGGAAAGCCTGAGTTCATGTGGAAAGTTCTACTCCAGCTCGATGAGGAAACCGATTAACCAGTTCCGCATCTGTTTCACTCTTTTGTAGCGCTGACAACGGGATCACCCATACCGCCGTCCGACTCTCCCTGGAGAGCACGACATGTCCCCCTGTCCCGACTAAACAAAAACACTTGCCCCTTTTTTATTCCGCGTCACATAGAATTCTGACAAGGCAGAACAAGATGAATTTGCAAGACACCGTCATCAAGGGCGAAGAAATCGTCATTGATGACAGCAAAAGTTTCAATGCCATCGGAAGTGGCGTTGTACTGGAGAAATGCACCATCAGGTGCAGCGTGCCAGCCCAAAGTTTGTCAATTCGTGGAAAACTGGTTGGTTCTCTAGTGATTGCTGAGAGTCATCTTACTGGTTTCTCCTGGCTGGAAGCAAAATTGAATAGCTGCACTTTTCAAGGGGTTTTCAAAGAAAATGAATTTGGCACGCTTAGCGGTTCTAATGGAAGCTGCGAGTCTTGCGATTTTAGTGAAGCGGATTTGGAAGACTGTAGCTTTTTCGGTACATCCTCTGAGTCTCTCACATTCCCCAAGTGGCCATATTTTGTAATTCTGAATCCGCATCGTCACCTTGCCGAAATGCAAGATCGTCCTAAGCATGACCGAATTGCAGATGTTGTCGACTCGATCGAGTTTCTTGATGAAGAAGCCAGTGCAATCACTTACAACTCAGGGTCTCTGGCTCAACGACTTGGACTGAGCATTGGTGAAGTTCAGAGTTTCTTTTCTCAGTTCGCCTTCGTGCAAATGTGAGCCAGATTAAGGCAATTAAGATGGAAATCAGTAAACAACAAACACTTCTCGATAAAGCCATCAAGAAGCGACAGGCGGGAAATGATCTATTTTCCTTTGAAGACGTATTCACGGAAACTTACAAAGTCCTTGAAGTACCGCAGCAACTTCTCAAAGTCGTCCACCAGATGTCTCTTATTGGTTACCAACAGAAAATCGACTCGCTCTGTCCACCATGCGCATTGCCTTTGTGGAGAACCATGTCTGGCGTAATTGTGTGTGAATGGCGACACTGGTTCTGTAACCGAGAGCCAGTGGTTGCCCGATTCTATCCAGAACATGGGATGGCGCTGGAATGGGCTCGGAATTATACCCAGTTAAGTTACCTGATCATTCAGAATATCCTGACTGCAGAAGCTGAGATGTGCGACGAGGTACAAAGTGTTGCGACATGTCTCGGAATCGAGGACATCAAAGAAGTTGCTGGTATCTGGGAGGATCATGGAGATGATCCCTCGGCATTCATCTCACATCGCAGCTTCAGGTCCAATCTTCCGCAATCATGCTACAATGATGATCTGAGGAGTTATCATGGCGATTTCCCAACAGATCGAGGGACGACTGATGATCTACAGCAGACTTGCTCATTTGAACTACATACTCGGTTCAGGGAAGGGAAGCCCGTTCTTGATGTTCGCCAACGCATCAGATCATCTGGCGACGCGCCCCCCTGGCTCATGAGCGATAAACAGCTGGATGTATTTAACCAATTACAGGCATCCGGTGATTTGGCAGGCGCCTGGATGAGTCTTTGTTCCAGCGGATGGAATTATGGAGATGCGAAACAGGCATTACTGAGCTTAGCAGGTACTGTTAACGACCGCCGGCTGAAAGTACTGGCTGAGAACTGGTGCTCTCTTCCTTTTTCAGACGACGCTCGATATTGATCGCCGACGGGAGAAGCGCCGAAAGTAACTTCGGATCGAGCCTGGGAAAGAGACCTGCCCTTTTTTACTCTCATTTCTATTCGTGGAACCCATTGGAGAGCTAAAGTGACAAAGATTTGGTGCCAAGACCTGAAAGATTCAGAATATACTGATGCCGCACTCGTAGATGCGAAGGCCTTTATCGGAATTCCATTATCGTCGGGTTATTCGCTGGCTGAGAGGTTTCCCAGTCGCCCTGCTGTCGAACTTCGAAGTGGCAATTCTTATTCTGATTTCGTTATGGCTGGACCAATGTTTCTTGTGTCGGACAGGCTCAAAGAGTTCCTCGACCGATACGAAGCAAATGCAGAGTTTTTTGAAGTTAGCACCGACACCGGTGATAAGCTGTACTTCTGCAATTTGTTAGAGACGGTTGATTGTCTTGATCGGACAGTATCTGAATACGAGATTGAGTATGGTGCCGCCAATGTCAGCTGTCTCGTACTTGTAACTGTCGAAAATGAACCGCCGATTTATCGTGTCGCTGACACAAACCCATTAATCATTGCCGTGCGAGAAGATTTGGCATTAAAAGTTGATTCATCTGACCTCTCTGGAATGGTCTTCAAGGCAATTGAAGAGTGGACCAATCCTATGTTTCCGTCATGAACTGAGTTGCTTTAAGTATGACGCAAAAAGGGACAATGGCTGTACTGTCCCTCAATGAATCCCCATCCGGATCAATACAAAAGAACCGAAGCGATTAAAGGTGCCAGGAACCGTTTTCTGGTCTCACAATTGGTTCCTCCCACCTAGTATTCTCCTGATTGTATTTTGGCCGGGGTTCGTACTTCTGTCTTGTCAGGAAGAGAAATGTTTGGTTCGTCTAAGGTTTATCAGGTTAAAGCGGTGAAGAGGGAGACCGTCAAACTAACTTGCGGGAACCTCATCGAACACGTTTACAATGATTGAGTCATTGGCTGACAATGGAATCCAATCATCGGCGCAAATCGAAAACGCCTTCTTCAGTTTCTTCACAATTTTTGTGCACCGACTCTGCATCGACTCATCCATCCCCCCCGCCCAGGAACCAAATGCAAGCGTCAGGTTCCAATCACCATGCATTCTGATACCCTGGGGCACATGATAGCGAAGGTATCTGACCAGACTTGTTCGCATATAGTATTCGATGTCGATGTCATCGCTGATCTCCTCACGAAGCAGTTTTTGGATCTGAATGGGAGCAAGTTGCGACCCTCCCAAATCCGAAGCCAAATCTTCGTAAGGAGTGGCTTCGGCGTTACGAACGTACTCAAGGACGGACGAGATTCCCCGCCCCCTAAGTTTCTCATACGTAAATGTTCGCCAATCGTGACTCCAAGCGTCTGTCATTTTTTGGGGGCCCTTGAATAGCGATGGAAGTCACCGAAGAGATTAAAGTTGCCAGGAACCGTCTTCGGGGCTCGTATTTGGTTCCTGGCATCTATTTTACTCTTGATTGCCAATTATCTGAAGAATTCGGTCCATTTGCTCAACAACTTCCAGCACCTTATGCAGGGGGAAGTTGCAATAGAAATGGACCTGTGTTTCAAATTTTGTTTTCAATTTGTCTTGAAAACCTGAATAGTAAACCGAGGGATACTCGTCGGTCGGAGTCTGCCCAGAGATACGTAATGTCTCCTCTTGACGAATGAATCTCATCGCAACGACTTTTTCTTCCGAAGAAAAATCCAGGTCTTCACCGATCTTGGCAGTGTTGGCGTTTGCCAGGAAGTTTCGCAACTCAACAAACGCATTGACGTAAATACAATCACCAACTCTTTGTGAACTCCTTTCTGAGCTCAATTCAAATTCTGCACTGATCAAGTTCGATGCTGGGGCGTCATCGTGTTTGAAATCCAAATATAGTTTTGGAATAATTGAAAAAAACTCATCTGAATCGAGACCAAATTTCACAAGACAGTTCCCAAAATCTGAAGTTGGTTCGTCCATCATTATCCCCTATTCTTTTAAGCGAGGCGAATAGAAATAGAGGGCAAACCTCTTTCACTTCCCCACAGACGCAACAACAGCGCAGCAGGTCCCGCCACTCCAACAGAACCTGCTCGGCTGAAAGTCTGCCTCTGACAGCTCCGCGGTTCGCCGCCGCTTACTTCACCACGAAGTTGATCAACCGGCCCGGGATGACGACCGCTTTCACAATCGTCTTGCCTTCCAGGTATTTGGCGATGGTCTCGTCCTGCTCCGCAGCCTGCTGCATGGTTGCCTGGTCGGCATCCGCAGCAACCGAGACCTTGGAACGCAATTTTCCATTGACCTGCACCGGCACCTCGACCACCGATTCCTGCAGCAACGCTTCGTCATACTGCGGCCAGTCGGCGTAAGCCAGCGACTCGGTATGACCGAGGACGCTCCAGAGTTCCTCGGCAATGTGCGGTGCGAACGGGGAGAGCAACAGCAGGAATTCAGAGAGCACCGAACGGGAACGCGTCTTCTGCTGTCCCATCGCGTTCGCGAATTCCATCATGCGGCTGATGGCCGTATTGAAGGAGAGCTTCTCGATATCTTCGGACACCGCTTTGATAGTCTTGTGCAAAATCCGCAACTGCTCTTCCGAGGGATCCGCGTCGGTCACACTCTCGTTCAACTGCACTTCTTCGGCACGTTCATCGATCATCAACCGCCAGACGCGACCGAGGAAACGACAGACGCCGTCCACGCCGCTCATGCTCCAGGGCTTCGTCGCTTCGAGCGGCCCCATAAACATTTCGTACATCCGCAAGGAGTCGGCACCGTACTCGTCCACCACAAAGTCGGGATTGACCACGTTGCCACGCGACTTCGACATCTTATAAGCGCGGCTGTTCACGAAGATCTCTGGTGCGTCGATCAGCACGAAATCTTCGCCCGCTTTCTCTACCTGATCCGATTCGAGTTTGATCAGCGTGACCGGCTCGCCTGAGTTCTTAATGGCCCATTTCGTCTCGGACTCATCCGATTCTTCGACTTCTTTCGCGGAAATCCAGGAGCCGTCGGCTTTCTGGAAGCCGGTCAACTCGACATCGCCGAGAATCATCCCCTGGTTCACGAGCTTCTGGAACGGTTCGGGGCAGGTCACATAACCGCGGTCGAACAACACCTGATGCCAGAAGCGGGCATAGAGCAAGTGCAACACCGCGTGCTCACCACCGCCGATGTAGAGGTCAACGGGCAACCACTGTTTTTCAATCTCGGGATCGATAAACCGCTCCCCGTTTTTCGGATCGGCATACCGCAAATAGTACCAGCAGGATCCCGCCCATTGCGGCATGCTGTTGACCTCCCGCATCAAACGGGTGCCGTCCGCATCGGTTTTGTACAACCACTCTTCAGGGGCGACAGACAACGGCGGTTCCGGAGTTCCTGTCGGCTTGAACTCCTTCAACTCGGGAAGTTCCACAGGCAGATTTTCCGCCGCCTCGGCCCGCATCAAACCGGTGATGTTACCTTCCGCGTCGAGCTCATGCCAGATCGGGAACGGTTCGCCCCAGAAGTGCTGACGACTGAAGAGCCAGTCCCGCAACCGGTAGTTGACGGCCCCTTTGCCCACGCCCTGACTGACGAGATCTGCGGTAATCTGTTTCTTGAAGTCGGCCGTCGGCGTGCCGTCAAAGGCACCCGAATTAATCGCCGTCCCGAACCCGGAAAAGGGCGTTCGCTGCTGACCGTCAATTTCGGCTTCGAGCGCCTGTTCGTCTTTGGAGGGAGTGTAATCCGCGGGCGGCTCCACAACCGCGATGATCGGTAAATCAAATTCCACCGCGAATTCCCAGTCGCGCAAGTCGTGCGCAGGAACCGCCATGATCGCACCGGTGCCGTAGCTGCTCAAGACGTAGTCCGCAATCCAGACTGGCACCCGCGTCCCGTTCACCGGGTTGACTGCGTAGCTGCCGGTAAAGACGCCCGTCTTCTCCTTGGCGAGATCGGTTCGGTCGAGATCACTCTTAAGGGCCGCCTGTTTGCGATAGGTGTCGACGGCCGCCTTCTGTTCGTCGGAAGTCAACCGATCCACGAACGGATGCTCGGGCGCCAACACCATGTAGGTCGCCCCGTACAACGTGTCCGGTCGGGTCGTGTAAACGCGCAACACGTCGGCTTCCTGATCTTCGGGGAATCCCTCTGCACTGCGCCGGGTCTTCCAGGCGGAAAACGCGGCATCAAGATCGTCGCTGGATTCTCCCGAGCCGATAAAGAAATCGACCTCGGCCCCTTCACTGCGGCCGATCCAGTTGGTCTGGAGCGACTTGATTGAATCGGACCAGTCGAGACCTGCGAGCCCGTCCACCAGGCGATCGCCGTATTTGGTAATTCGCAACATCCACTGCCGCAAGGGAACCCGCTCGACCGGATGGCCGCCCCGTTCGCTCTTTCCGTCGATGATCTCTTCATTCGCCAACACGGTTCCCAACTTCGGGCACCAGTTGACCGGCGCTTCATGCTGGTATGCGAGGCGCTGACGGTCCTGGTAGCGGCGGACCGCTTCTTCTCCCTGGGCCTGCACTTTCTCAGGGATCGGCAATTCGCTGATGGGGCGGGCACGGCCCGTGCGTTCTTTCCCGTCCGGTCCGGTCCACTTACATTCGTTGTCGAACCAGGAATCGAACAACTGCAAAAAGATCCACTGCGTCCAGCGGAAGTAATCGGGATCGGTGGTGGAGAATTCACGACTCCAGTCGTAACTGAAGCCGAGCATCTTCAACTGCCGGCGGAAGGTGTCGATGTTTTTCTGCGTGGTAATCCGCGGCGGGGTGCCGGTTTTGATCGCATGCTGTTCCGCGGGCAAGCCGAAGGCGTCCCAGCCCATCGGATGCAAGACCTGCTTCCCCTGCATGCGGGCATGACGACAGACAATATCAGTGGCGGTATAACCTTCCGGATGACCAACGTGCAAGCCATCGCCCGACGGATACGGAAACATATCAAGGACATACAGCTTCTCTTTCCCTTCAACAAAGTCTCCCGTTTTGAAGGTTTCGTGCTGGTCCCAATAGGCTTGCCATTTGGTTTCAATCCGCTTGGCGTCATAGCGAGGCATGGTATCCGGTCTTCCTGATAAGTCTTGGGCACACGGGCCCGGTAAAGAATTGAATTTCAACAGCCTGGAAACGTTTTCCCGGTCGTACAGGGTAACAGACAGACAGGTCGGCTGTCAGTCATATCGGTAAGTATTGACTAAGTTTAGCTATCCTCGGAAACTTTGCAATTCTGCCTGTTTTTGAGATCGAGGGTTTCTTTACCGTCCCCGATTTGTCAAAATGGACGGGCTTTAGCTCAGCCCCAGAATAATCTGATTTTTTCCACTTAGACTGTGTCCAGTTTTACTGTAACGTCTCCAGGTCCATTTGGACCGAGTATAGTAAATTGAGAAACGTTATAGTTAAATTCGACGCGCTCTAGCATACGGCTCAGACCGGGAGTAAACATAATGGCAGTTCCTTCACAGACTCAATGGAATCAGGAAACCAGCAGACGTGAATTTCTGAAATCGGCCTCGCTGGCTGGTTTGGGTGCCCTCGCAGCAGGTTCCCTGATCACAGACACAGCATGGTCGGCCGGTGTTCAGAAAAAAACCGCGCCGGAGCACCTGAAACTGAGTCTGGCCGCCTATTCGTTTCACCGGGATCTGCAACACAACTGGCCGAAACCACGGGCTCGTAAAACCCCCGCCACGATGGATATTCAGTCCTTTGTCCGTTACTGCGGCGAACTGAAACTGGATGGCTGCGAGCTGACCAGCTACTACTTCCCCAATCCGGTCAGTGAAGACTATCTGAAAGAGACCAAAGACCTCGTGAGCTCGCTGGGCATGGAAGTCTCCGGCACCGCCATCGGCAATGACTTCTGCCTGCCCAAAGGCACCGCCCGCGACGAACAGCTGGAAATGACCCGCAAGTGGATCGACTATGCCGCGATCCTGGGCGCCCCTGTCATCCGGATCTTTGCTGGTCGTGTTCCCAAAGGGGGCAACGAGGCAGAAGCCATCAAGATGTGCCAGAAGGGCATCAATAAATCGCTGAAATATGCAGAAAAGAAAGGCGTCAGCCTCGCCCTGGAAAATCATGGCGGCATCACTTCCACGCCGGCACAGATGATGCGGATTATTGACGGTGTCAACAAATCGCCCAATTTCGGCGTGAACTTCGACAGCGGTAATTTCCGCACCGAGCATCCCTACGAAGATCTGGAAAAAATCGCCCCGCTGGCAATCAACGCTCAGATCAAAGTGGAAATGGGCCCCCGCGGCAACCAGAAACCGGCTGACATTCCCCGCATCATCAAAATCCTGAAAGAGGCCCACTACAAGAATTTCATCGTCCTGGAATACGAAGCCAGCGAGCCGCCCAAAGAAGCCATCCCCGGTTACATCAAACAGCTGCGCAAGTTGATCTGATCGAAAGCGTTCCGACTCCGTTTATCTGGTCGAGTGAGATGTAATCATGGAAGAAGCCGATCCACAGCCAAACGAAGAAGAATCAGGACGCCCGTTCTGGAGGAATCAGCTTCCCCTGGAACGGGAGACCTGTGTCTTTATCCTGGTCAATGCCCTGGATGTCTTCATGACCTACCTGCTGCTGGTCACGGGCAGTTTCCGGGAATCGAACCAGCTGGCCAACTTTTTCATCGCCCACTGGGGCATCAGGGGCATGGTCTATTTTAAATTCTCACTCGTCGCCGTGGTGACGCTGATCGCTCAGATTGTGGCTCGCAAAAGAATGTCGACCGGTCGTAAGCTGCTCAACTTCGGCTCCCTGATTGTGGCGGGCGTTGTGATTTACAGTTTTGTTCTGCTGATGCGCTCGGGCTATCTGTTTAAATAATTCAGCTTGTTGGCAGCCGCATCAGGCCCGCCATCAGCAGCGCTGCCGTCTCGATTCGCAGAATTCCCGCATTAATTTTGACTGCCTCTGCTCCGGCGTCCTGTGCCGCCTGTACTTCTTCAGGGGAAAAGCCTCCCTCAGGGCCGACGAGGATGACTGTTCCTGCTGCTGACGAATTCGGGTTTGATTGATTCAGCTGGGACCACTCCACTCCCTGCGGGTCGGCAATCAGCAGCTGCACCCCGGACTCACCGATCTCCTTGAAAAAGTCGCCTAACTGCTGGACCGGCGCCAGTTCCATCAGCCGGATCTGACCGGACTGCTTCGCAGCGGACACGATCGTCTGTTGTAATTTTTTCAATTTGTTCTCGCCGGGATCGACGCTGCTTCGCTCGGTAATCAGCGGCACCAGCTTTGTCACCCCCAGCTCAGCCGCTTTCTCGACCAGCCAGCGAAAGCGATCTCCCTTGGGGACCGCGGTCGCCAGAATCAGGGGAACCTGTTTCTCATCCCCACTTTCGCGTCGACTGATCACTCTGATTTCGACACTTTTCCGGCCCGTTTTTTCGATCTTCCCTTCGACCTCGACCCCCGTGCCATTGAACAGCAGCACCTGGTCTCCCTCCTTCAGCCGCAGTACATGCAGCAGATGATGCGCTTCACTCCCTTCCAGCGGGAGTAAATCGTCGTCAAAGGAACCTTCATAAAAAAATCGATGTGCCATGAATATTTCTCAAGAAGCCCACACTCAGAAAAGCGGCTGAACTTTAATTTACACAAGTTGAGGAAAATGAACCCGGCAAATCCGGTTCAATCATGCCGATAGTAGCCATTGGCCGATTTTAACAATAAGGCAGGATTCCGTAACAGCAGGACCAGCGAATCTGAGCAAATCCGTTCAAACATCACTTACACCGGGTCAACGAGCAATATGTATTACGACTTCTGGAATTTGTCACAGGCACCTTTCTCACAACAACAGGATCTCGCACTGTTCTTTGAAAGCGAACTCCACGAAGAGGCCCTGGCCCGCCTGCTGTTTGTGGCAGAAGAGCAGAAAAAATGCAGCCTCTTTGCAGGCCCCTCGGGCACCGGAAAGTCAATCACGCTGAAAGCCTGCCAGCAGATTCTGACCCGCTCACCCTGGCAGTGCGAATACCTGGACCTGCTGGGACTGGAAGAAGAAGAGTTCCTCTGGCAGCTCTGCGCAACTTTACGTCTGGGCCCCGCACAGGACACACCGCTGCCTCAACTCTGGCGACAACTCACAGACTGTCTGACCGGCATGCAGTTAACGCAGGGTCGGCTGCTGTTACTGCTGGACCACGTGGATCAGAGCCGGCTCGAATCGCTGCATGCCATCGAGCGTCTCCTGCATAGCGGAACCCAGCAGTTCCCGAGCCTGTCCCTGGTCCTGGCCATGGACGATCTCAACTCGGCTCGCGCTGAACGGGCCGCCCGCATTTCCGATCTGTCTATCGAACTGGCCGCCTTCGATGCAGAAATGACGGAAAATTATATCCAGCATCGGCTGAGTCTCTCCGGCTGTGCTGATCCCCTTTTTACTTCAGATGCTGTCGCAGAAATCCAGAATGCTGCACAGGGAATCCCAGCCCGGATCAATCAAATCTGCGATCTGGCTTTGCTGGCCGGATATGAACAGAATCTGAATGAAATCGGCATCGACGTCATCCGCCGGGCCGTGCGGGAAATTAATGGGACGCCTGCACACTTCAACCGCATTTCCGAAGTCATTCAGGGTGTGTAGAATAAGAGCTGATATCACAGCCGCTTATTTCTCCCGGGAACCCTGACGAATCATGCATATCTGCCTGTTTGACATTGACGGTACGCTCATTGACACCGGCGGCGCCGGCCAGCACTCGATCCTGCACATGCTGGAAGAAGAATTTCAGGTTTCAGCCCCCATTAAAGGCATCCCAACCGCCGGCCGCACCGACCATTCGATCATGGTCGACCTGTTTGATTACTTTCAGATCCCCAACACCAGCGAAAACCGCCAGCGGTTCGAAGCCGGTTATCTCAAACTGCTGGCCAGCAACCTTAAAACCAGGCAGGGACGCGTACTGCCGGGCATCCGCACGATCCTGGATCACCTCGCGCAACAGGACCACATCGATCTGGGGCTGTTGACCGGCAACTTCGAGCAGGGGGCGCATCAGAAGCTGGTCCATTATGACCTGCATCACTTTTTCGAGTTTGGTGCCTACGGAGATCACCATGCCGACCGCAACGATGTGGCCCAGGAAGCGGTACGACAGATCCAACTGCGTCACGCTCCCGAGCTGCTGACCCAGGCCACCATCTGGGTGGTGGGAGACACTCCCAGTGACATTACCTGTGCCCGGGCCATCGGCGCGAATGTGATTGCGGTCGCGACGGGCGTCTATCCCCTGGAAGAACTGAAAAAATGCGAGCCCGATTATCTGTTCGAACACTTCGAAGAGATTCAGCCGGTACTCTCACTCTTCGCACCTCCGCCGGTCACGTTTTAAAACAGCGTCTTCTGTTCCTGAATCGGTTCGATGCACTCCGGCGAATCGTTGGCAACACGATTCACGTACGAACTGACCGGGTAGGCCTGCATCTCATCTGCGGGATAAGTCTGCATCAGTTTTTCCAGCTGCGGAATCGGGGTGGTGTCGGCACTCAACCATTTGCGGTACTGCTCCGGCCTGAGGATGACGGGCATCCGGGGATGAATCCCTTCCAGCAGAGAATTGGCAGCCGTGGTCAGCACACTGCAGGTTTCCAGTTCGGTGCCGTCCGGACTGCTCCACTGTTCCCATAAACCCGCCATCGCAAACAGCGGCTCTTCGCTGAGCCGCACGCACATCGCCTGCTTGGAACGGTTCCCGGCACTCTTCCATTCATAGAATCCATTCGCCGGAATCAGGCAGCGGCGATAGCGGAATGCATTTTTGAAAGAGGGTTTCGCAGAAGCGGTTTCTGAACGGGCATTGATCATCGCCTGGCCCGGCTGAGGATCTTTTGACCAGGACGGGATGAACCCCCATTGAAAATGCCGCACCTGGAGATCCTGCCCGGAACCGGTCACCGCCAGCACGGGTTGCGAGGGGGCGATGTTATAGCGGGGCGAAATCCGCGGGAACGACACCATCTGAAACAGCCGCATGATTTCTTCGTCAGGCGAAAACAGGAAAAAGCGGGCACACATGATTGAAACGCTCTTCGTTCTTTTCAATACAGGAAAGCCGGGATGTTGGTTGACACCAGAGCCTGCTATCTTAAATGATGAGGGGCGGAAGTACCATTCAGAAACCGTGCACCGCGATTTTACTCATCCAGAAGGACCAGACAGCATGAGCCAGCTACGAACCATCGGCAAGACAGACATCCAGATCACCCCCATCGCGATGGGCTGCTGGCCGATCTCCGGTGTCACCAGTGTCGATGTGACCGAAGAGGCCAGCCTGGCCACGCTGAAGGCCGCATTGGAGGCCGGTATCAATTTCTTTGATACCGCCTACTGCTATGGATACGAGGGCGAAAGCGAGAAGCTGATTACCAGAGCACTGGGGGACAAACGGGACGACATCGTCATCGCGTCCAAAGGGGGCATTCACTGGGAAGACCGGAAACAGGTTCGCGATGCTTCGCCGGGCCGCATCGTACAGGAATGCGACGAGAGCCTGCAGCGCTTGAACACCGACCGCATCGACCTGCATTACCTGCACGGGCCCGATCCGGAAATCCCCGTCAGTGAATCAGCGGGCGCATTTAAGGAATTACTGGCAGCGGGAAAAATTCGCTCGGTGGGCGTTTCCAATTTCACCCTCGAACAACTCAAGGAGTTTCATGCGGTCTGTCCGATCTCCGCTTATCAGCCCCGCTATAACATGCTGCAACGGGATATCGAACTCGACCGTCTCCCCTGGTGCCGGGAAAATCAGGTCTCGGTGATGGCGTACTGGCCGCTGATGAAAGGCCTGCTGGCCGGCAAGCTCGCCCGAGATCATCAGTTTGCCCCAGAAGACGGCAGACAGAAATATCCCATGTTTCACGGTGCGGAGTGGGAGAAGAACCAGGATTTTCTGGATGAATTGCGAACGCTGTCTGCAGAATGGAAGCATTCCATCGCAGAGATTGTGATTCGCTGGACGATTCAACAGCCGGGAATTACCTGCGCCTTATGTGGTGCGAAACGTCCTGAGCAGATACAGGAGAACGCCGAAGTCTTGAATTTTGAACTCTCTGAATCACAACTGGAGACGCTCAATCGGCTGATTCAACAGCGGGGCCCCATTCAGTCCTGATCTCAAGAGTTATCAGAGACACCCTACGGGAGCGTCAGCCCTTCACGAATCGAATAACGGGCCAGTTCGACACGGTCGTGAATGCCCAGTTTGTGCATGATTCGGTACTTATGACTGTCGATCGATTTTTCTGAGAGGTGCATCGACCGGGCCACTTCCTTCACGCTTTTGCCACGTGCCAGATGACGCAGAACTTCAATCTGACGAGAGGTCAGTGAGGTGAGTATGCTCTGCGACTGAATCGAATAACGGTTCTTCTTCTGATCGTAGATCAGGCGTTCCTGGACCGACTGGGAGAAACAGTATTCGCCTCGTGCCGCCTTCTTGATGGCATGAATCAACGATTCGATCGGCTCGCCCTTCAACAGGTAGCCCACTGCGTTCACTCTCAAAGCCAGCTCGATAAAAATGTCTGACAGATAACCGGTCAGAAAGATCATTTTGGTATTTTTCAGCCGCGAAGAGATTTCTTCGGCAATATCGAAGGAACCCCGTCCGGGTAGCTCAACATCCAGAATGACGACATCGGGTTCCGTCTCCAGAATCAATGACAGTCCGTCGTCCGCATTCGTCGCCGTTCCCACGACCTCGATATCAGTATCTCTATGAAAGCGTGACACGAGCGAGTCGACCAGCATCAGGTGGTCGTCCACTAAGACAATGCGAATCAGATCAGTTGAAGTTAACATACTGGCCCCCGAGAATAAGACAGGAAATAATTAGATATCAATTAACTGATGGTTCAATCTAACTTCTGGCTTGTGCCTGGTTGTTTTACTCCTTCCAGGAAATCTCGACACTGTTTAGACAGTTCAAGAACATCATTGGCTGCAGTGTCGACGAGAGGCTCCAGATCCTGTAGAGCGACTGCCAGTTCCGGTTCGAGCTGGCTGGAGGGTAATCCCGCCAGATGCTCATGTTGACACTGTAAAATGGTCAAAAAATTGTTCAAGCGATGACAGGTCGTTCGGACATGCTGAGCAAACTCAACATGCTCCTGATGAAATGAACGAGTCATTAGCATTTAACACTTTTAAAAGTGGGCATCCAGATATTTATATCAGCACCAAAGTAAAGCTTACTCTAGTGCTTTCTGATTTTGAATAGTGAAAAAATCAAGTTCAGTGAACGAGAAGTGTAAAAGCGATTTTTCCAGCTGAATTGCTGACCATTGCCTAGGTGAAAACCATTATAAGTGATGCCTGCCAACGCATCGTAATCGATTTATATTTCAGCACTCAATAACAATCCTGGTAAATTTGAGGGATCTCGCTCTGAAAGTCTGTATCCTCAACTGCTTTCAGTTCCCTGCCAGATATTGCTCCCCTCTATATCGATCTCCCTCATGATCCAGTTTATGCGGCATGCCCAGAGAGTTCTTTGAATTCCGGCCAGCTTCGCGGGAGGTGAACACCAGCAGGACAGCGCACGATTGTGTGATAAGGAGGGATTTCACTGCAATTGATGGCAGCCTGCCTGCGACACGACCCCTACAGTCGGCAAACCCGGAATGGTCGCCCTCGTCTCAGGTTTTTTCTGTTGATTCTGATATTGATATTTTGGCACATCTGTTTTTCCGTGATCTATGTTCTAAATGCATATTCACTTAACAGACACAGATTCCCTCTCTCTATGGAGCGGTACTCAACCACCCTCTTCAGCAGAGAATGGAGACTGACAGCACATAACTACGTACTTCACCGCAACAGAATCAGAACACGATTTGTGATCGATTCTGCAGAAGCAGGAATTTGATAATGACCTCATCCACAACCGTCAGTAAATCGGAACTCACTGCAGAATTTGTGAACCCTATCATCAGTTCCACAATTTCCGTCTTTGAAATGATGCTGGGCTGCACCCCGAAGCGCACCGGGTTGAGTCTGAAACAGGATGTGATACCACAGCACGAATTAAGTGCCGTGATCGGCATTTCCGGAAAGGCTGCAGGAACCCTGGTACTCAGCTTATCCCAGAGTGTCGGCATCGGCGTTTTAGATCGCATGCTGGGCATGACAGCTGAGGAGATCAACGACGAAGTCTGCGATGCTGTCTGCGAACTGGCGAATATGATCGCCGGCTCTGCCAAAGCTCAGCTGGAGCACCTGGAAGCCTCGATCAGCATCCCGAATATCATTACCGGGAAAGGTCACACCGTACACTATCCGTCAAATGTTTCTCCGATCTGCATTTCCTTTGATTCAGAAATCGGAGCGTTTTCTATCGAAGCAGGATTCTCTGATCGATAAGCCATCCCGTTAATGGAACACTGTTTTAGATCGACTAACCCACTTTAAATATAAAAGGCCAGTCCGATGAAAGTTTTACTTGTAGATGACTCCGGAACGATGAGAACAATCCAGAAGCGATGTCTGTCGAAACTGGGTATTGAAGATGTCACCGAAGCAGAAGATGGCGTACAGGCTCTGGAGTACTTCGTCAATACCGCATTTGATATCGTGCTCAGCGACTGGAACATGCCCAACATGGACGGATTGCAGCTCTTAAAAGAAATCCGTCAGCGGAACAAAGACATTCCCGTCATTATGATCACGACCGAAGCAGAACGGGCACGCGTTGTCACTGCGATTCAGGCCGGTGTGTCAGATTATCTGGTGAAACCATTTACTCCTGACAGCCTGAAAAGCAAGCTGGAACGCTGGGTCACCTCTAATGCCTGAAGCCTGACTGGCTGACTGGCTGAGACACAATCAGTTCGCGGACTTTTGCCCAGGCAGGCAGGGCAAAATCTAGCTTTTTAAAAATGGCTGCTTTTAGACTGAGTTGTATATACTTGAAGGTCATCAAACATGATTTCTCCTGAAAAAATCTGGTCGTCAGATCAATTACCAACCTTACCCGCCGTCGCCGTAAAGTTGCTGGACCTCTCGAAAGATCCTGATACCGATATCAAGGAAGTCATTGATACCATCAAGGCAGACCCCGCCATTACAGCAAAAATTCTGAAAGCCAGTAATTCTTCGTTCTTCGGGCTGCGGTCCGAGTGCAAAGGGATTGAACGGGCGGTCCCCCTGCTGGGAACGATGGTGGTAACCTCCCTGGCTCTGAGCTTCTCGCTTTCTGAATCAGCGATCACACACGGCCCCCTGAAATCTCGTTATGATTCCTACTGGAAACAGTCGATTATTCAATCCGCTGCCGCGGAACTGTTATCCTCCCGCCTGGGAAATGAATTGAAATACGACGCGTTTCTGATTGGACTGCTGCAGGACCTCGGCCACCTGGCCATGCTCCGCTCCATTCCCAATGATCTGTTACCGGTGCTCGAACAGGCGGAAACCGAACAGCGCGAGACCGCTGAAGTAGAAACGCAAGTTCTGGGGGTCAATCATGCTGAAGTCGGCGTAAAAATGATGGAACGCTGGCAGATGTCAGAACAGTTCCAGATCGCCATCCAGCATCACCACGACACATTCGAACAATTAAAAGCCCTGGAAACGAACCCCGACTTTAATCTGATCATCATCATCGCTGCCTCCGCTTCGATTGGCGACTACTTCTGCTCGCCCAACAGCGGTCTGGCATTACAGCGTCTGCAGCAGCTGATGACGGAATTCTACAACATGCCCAGTGATGACCTGCATGGATTCCTCGAAGAGGTGCAGTCTCGCTTTGAGGAAGCAGCCCAGATCTTCCAGGTCAATATGGATGATATTGAATCACCCTACGAGATCATGGCCAAAGCCAATGAACAACTGGTGCAGTTAACCATGAAAGCCCAGGTTGACTCCACGCAGGCTTTTGCACGCCAGGCTGCCATCGAAGAGCAGAAAGTGAAGCTCGAATCGGAAAACAAACAGCTGCAGAGCAAGGCCGTCCACGATCCGCTGACAAAAACTTACAACCGCAGTTATTTCAACGAAGCCTTTGAAAAAGAACTGCATCGCTGTGCCCGCTCAGCCCAGCCGATTGGCATCATCTTTTCAGACATCGACCGCTTCAAGAGCCTGAACGACACTTACGGACATCAGTTCGGGGACCTGGTACTCCAGCGCGTCGCGAAAGTCGCCAGTGAATCCACACGCCGTTCTGACGTCTTCTGCCGCTATGGTGGTGAAGAATTTGTCATCATGGTCAACAATCCATCGGAAAACGGGATTCGCGAACTCGCGGAACGGTTGCGCAAACTGATCGAAAATGAAGTCATTGAATTTGAAGGCAAACGGGTACCCGTCACCGCCAGCCTGGGAGCCGTTGTCGGAATCCCTCCCCGGGACATGACCGGCTACGGAGAGCGACTCATCGCAGAAGCGGATGAAGCCATGTACAATTCCAAGGAAAATGGGCGGAATCAGGTCCATGTGCGGTCGATTATCACCCAGGCAGATAACGAACTGCAGAAACTGGTCAAACGCAGTCGGTTCAGCCGCTGGCTGGTCACAAAGAAAATCTTTGATATCCCGACCATCTCCAAAGCCCTGTTAAAGTGCCCTCAGCAGGAAACACTGACGAAAATCGGTGAACTGGCCGTGAATGAAAAATTATTGACCACGGACCAGGTCACGGAAATTCTGGAACTGCAGCAGAAAAACGGCGAGCGATTCGGGGAAATCGCTATTCAGAATAAACTGCTCAGCCGCGAACAGGTTGCCTATTTACTCGCCTTGCAGATTGAACCACCCATCGTGCTGGGGAAAACCCTGATTTCACTGGAAATGCTGCAAAGTGCAGAAACAGCAGAACTCGTGAAGTTGTACCTGTCGGAATTCAAGGCCTCTCCTGCTCCGATTGAAGAACGCCGCAGCGATTTTGCAAATTCATAAATTCAATTTGAAATCCTGCCGACGTGGAAGTTGTACAGAGGGTTGGTTCCTGCCATAATCCACGGTTTGACCACACGCCAGTTAGCAAGCTGAGTTCTTGTTATCCCCGTTCCGCATGAACATGAAAACGGATTTTCACGCCTTAACCCATTTTTCATAATCCCCAAGTAACGGAGGGCGATTGAGATGAACTTAATCGCTGATACATACGCGCAACTGGAAGCAACCTGTTTTGTGGCCACAACAGAACAACCACACGAGGAACATCATGGCCACCCTGAACCTCCCGCCTTTTATAGTGTAATTCCGTTCGCCGCCCTTTTATTGTGTATTGCGTTTCTCCCCCTGATCCATAAAACGGAAGAGTGGTGGGAACACAACAAAAACCGATTCCTGGTCGCGGTGAGCCTGGGAATTGTCACCCTGCTCTATTACACATTTCTCTACGGGCATGGTGTCGTAGACCATGGTACACATGAATTGTCTGCCCCCGGATTCCCTGCCGCCGTCGTGGTTCTCAAGAATGCCATTCTAGGGGAGTATATTCCCTTTATCGCACTCTTGTTCTCACTGTATGTGATCAGTGGCGGCATTGCCTTCAGCGGGAACCTCGTAGGGCGACCGATTCTGAATACGGGCATTATCGCCATCGGTGCCGCGATCGCCAGCTTTATCGGGACCACCGGTGCCGCCATGCTGCTGATTCGGCCCCTGCTGAAAGCCAACGAGAAACGCGACTATGTGGCGCATACCGTCATCTTTTTCATCTTTGTGGTCTGTAACACCGGAGGCTGCCTGCTCCCCATTGGAGACCCTCCCCTGTTCCTGGGCTTTTTGAGAGGGGTTCCCTTCACCTGGACCCTCTCACTCTGGCCGGAGTGGCTCGCCATGAATGGCATGCTGCTGGCCGTCTACTTTGCCTTTGATACCGTCCGCTACCGCAAGGAAAATAAAGAGAAAGTGGAAGCACCACCTGAAAATCCCGAGCCCTTTGCGCTCAGCGGAGGCATCAACTTCCTCTGGCTGTTGATGGTGATTTTCTGTGTGGCGCTGCTGGATCCTTCCAAAACCGTCCCGGGTACCGACTGGCACGCACCTCACTTTTTCCGTGAAGGCTGTATGTTTGCCCTGGCCGGGATTTCCCTGCTCACGACCTCCAAAAGCATCCGCGAGCAGAACTCCTTCAACTATGAGGCGATCGTCGAAGTGGCCGCCCTGTTTGTCGGGATTTTCATCTGCATGCAGGCGCCCGTTCAAATTTTGAACGTCAAGGGGGCTTCCCTGGGCATCGACTCTCCCGCGAAGTTCTACTGGGCCACAGGCACGCTTTCCAGTTTCCTCGATAATGCTCCGACCTATGTCGTCTTCTTTGAAACGGCTAAATCCGCAGGGGGTGCTCCCCCCATGATTGCCGGGGTCAGCCAGATCGAGCTGGTTGCCATCAGTTTAGGAGCCGTCTTCATGGGCGCCATGACCTATATCGGCAACGGTCCGAACTTCATGGTCAAAGCGATTGCGGAAAAGAACAACATTCGCATGCCCAGCTTTTTTGGCTACATGGTTTACAGCTGTCTGATTCTGCTGCCACTCTCGATCCTGCTGACTATCGTCTTCCTGAGATAAAAGCAGATTCAGACATCAATGCAATCTGATACGAAAACAGGCAGCCCGGATTGAAGTTCCCGGGCTGCCTGTTGTTTTGTTGCTGCCTGTCGTTTTCAGGCAGAGATCGCAGTCAGAAAGCCGCAGAGTTTATTTCTTCTTTGCGGCTGTGACTTTTTTCAGCACATACTTCCGTGCCACCGGCTGATTGACCTCGTAGATCTTATCCTCCAGTGCTTTCGCTGCAGCTTCGCTCTCCTGAATCACCCGATCCTGATCTTCCAGGCGTTTATCCAGTTGGGCCACTTGAGCGACCTTCTTTTCATCCTTCTGATCACCCTGAGCATCAACTTCCCGTTTCAGACGGGCATACGACTGGAAAGCACGCCAGCTGTTCCGTTTGTCTTTCACGGGACCAGCATTACGCTCCTGGTTCAACAACGCGACCTTCATCGCCTGCTGATACTGTGGTGTCTTCGGATTGCCCTGCAGTTCAACGTGCCGGGCCAGTGCCGTGTTGGCATACTGTCCCACCACCTGCCCGTCGATGGACAGTTCGTAGCGTCCCGGAGGCAGATCATGAATCGACAGTGATTCCTGGCTCATCCGGTGCCCCAGTTTCGTCAACTCGGCCCCCAGCTTTGCCTCTGCGGGTACCACCCAGGGCAGGCTGTCAGCCAGCCAGGTGAATGTGACCCCATCATCCGTGTATTTCAGATCAGACAGTTTGCCGCCCCGGGCCGCCATCGCAGGTTCACCATTCGCTTTTTTGCTGATGGTGATACGGGAAACCTGTCGCTGCACGTTCATGTCAGACAGCAGGGCAACAGCCATCACCACCTGTCCCGGCGGATCCGGATGAATGGCGTCTCTGATCAGGGTGAACTGAGGATTTTTCTGCCGTTCCGTAATCGTGATGTTATTCAACGGGCTGTACATGTCCACAAACCCGAAGCCTGACTCAGCAGCGACTTCGCGCAACCAGGTTCCGTAATAAGCCAGAACCGAGTTATACAGCTCGACCGCTGCCGGATCGCGCTTCCGTTTCCCCAACCGGGCAGCCCGGGCATCAAACATGGTGGGAGTCATCAGAATCGGAGTCGCGCCAATGCCTTCGATTTTGCTGATCAGTTCTTTCATGTCTTCGTAATAGGTCAGGAAAATCTCATCGTTGAACGGCTGATACCGGCCGTCGTTCATTCCCAGCAGCACGGTCACATACTTGGGATGATAGGCGGCAACATCACGATCAAAACGTGCCAGGGCATCCCAGGCCTTGGCACCGCCCACGCCCGCATTGTGAAACTTCAGACGCATTTTGGGATAGCGTGTGTAAAAGAAATCTTCCACGTACTGCGTGTAGAGACACTGGTGCGTGATACTGTCCCCCAGGAAAACGATCGAATCGCCGGTTTTCAATTCCATCTTCGACAGCGGCGCTTTGTGCGTCTGCTGCTTCGCTTCCTGAGCGGATAAAAGTGTGGTCATCTGGAGCAGCAGACAGACTGCTACCAGACCGATCAGTTGACTCCTGATCTTCAGATATTTCATGATGTTTCCCCTTTCGTAAGGTTATCTGGAGTGTCAACGCGACAGCATTGTTGACTGAAGGCTACTTCTAATGTCCCTTGCGAGCCCCTGTTTTGCAAGCACCAGTTGAGGGCGCGAGCCTTATTTCGGCTGATCGGGCTGAGTGCCCTCTGGCGGGGGGACCGACTCGCGGACTTTCATTCCGGGAGGATGCATCAGCGGCTGGGGGTCTGCAGGCTTTAATTTCAATCGCTCTGCCGTCTGCTGATCGAGAAAGACCGCAGCCGCCTGATCTGCAAACACAAGCATCCAGCCCGGATTCGCCGCCATCCCCATGATTTCATTCCGGGAAAAACGGCTGTCCAGAATCACGGCTGGCAGTTGACCATTCTCATCCTGCAGTACATAGGCCCAGCTGGTATCCGCCCGCGCCATCTGCTGTCTGATCTGTTCGTACCATTCGAACGTCTTCTGGCTGTTGACCTCCAGGCGTCCGTCAAAGAACACCCTTCTATCGGGTCCGTTGTGAAAAATGTAGACCGCTGCCTGCCCCATGTTCGAAACAAAGGCACGGTCCGGCATCCCCTCCTGCCCCGCGAATTCCGCCGCACCATGCGCATACCAGGCTTCCGCTTCTCCCAGGCCGAGTCGCTTCCCTTCCCCTCCCCATGCATGCCAGTAGCCGGTAAACAGACTGACGAACAGAGCCAGAAAGAGGGCAGACGATACGATCATAGCCGGTGTTACCTGAAAATCTGACTGCCTGTCAGTTGCCAGGGGCTTACCTCGCACAATCAATCCGAACCGAATCCAGTCAGATAAATTATCACAGAGCACAATACCTGAGATCAGTGCAAAGATACTGGTATTCCGCGAGGCCTTGAATGCCAGATGCGTAAACGCAGCGAATAACAGGATCCGAAACAGGTTCACCCGTTTCTGAATCAGGAGCGGAATAAAACTGAACAGCGCCATGACCCCCAGTATCACCTGTGCAGCCACGAACAAATTCCGGAGCCCATGCTGTCGGATGAAATCCAGGGGAGGCTGAAATTCCCCGATCCGCACGGAATAAAAAGCCTGATCGACCGAAAATTTTTCATACAACGTCAGGGGAAACAGCACCCCCTGTTCGAAATAAGGATTTAAAAAGCAGGCAATCCCGGTCAACACAGCAATCCGGATCAACATCACGCCGGTCAGCTCCGTTGAAGCAGGCTCCATTCCCAAACGCCCTCGCGCCCAGACGCGAACCAGATGGTCGATCACCCACAGTACGCTGACCACCAGCCCCAGGACAAACAACGCATGACTGTTCACCCACAGCAGCGCCAGCAGGGGAATCAGCCACAACAGTTGTGGCTTCGACGCAGCCCGGCTGAGTACCAGCATCCAGGCTGCCAGATAGACCAGCGACAGCATTTCCGGGCGCACCACAGACCGTCCGGAGAGACAGACCACAGGCAGGATCCAGAGCAATGCTTTCCCCCAGGGCGGCAAGTAGCGACCTCCGGCAAACCAGGCCAGCGCGACTGTCAATGCCAGACAGAAGGCCTTGCTGAGCACCAGTAAATTGACGCCCCCCCAGCGGTACAGCCAGGTCACGAGCAGTTGAAACCCCCAGTGCAGGTCGATCCAGGGACGGTCGAAGTCCACGAAGGTAAACCAATCGAAGTATGGGACAGTACCGCGTTCCAGGATGAGCTCACCGGTCCTCAGATGCCACCAGATATCCATATTTCGCATCGGAAAACAGGAGACCAGAAACGACCAGACCAGCAGCATTGTCAAAAACAGAAGCTCATCTCGATAAGGCCTTGGGGGTTGTTCCGGCAGAGGCTGTATGTCATTCGCGCCGCTCGACGGTTTGACTCCCGTCTCGGGACGGGGAGCCCCCTTCTGTTCCGTTTTGTTTCGTGCTCGCTTCGCTTTACGCGACATAACAGCCTTACCCCTGGTCAGATCACAACATACCGACAGTCAGAGATTATTGTAGCGTGTTCTCGATCACCAAAAAATAAACCGGCCCCGATTCAAACTCAGTTTTCGCGGGGTTCAGAGACCGAACATGACAGAGACTGTACAACGGCCCCGGGGAAGCATCGAATTCAGGCACTGTTTAAATCGGGACGCCATGTCGCCTGGCATCAGGATCCCAGTCAAACTGATACGCTTCCCCCAGTTGCTGGCGGGTCAGATAGATGATCTGATGCGTGTGCCCGACAAAGTGGGGCACCGTATGTGTGAGCGCCCCCAGGACAGAAACAGAAAACCCCTGGATCGTACGCGGCTCCAGCAGATCGTCAGCCGAGAGGGACTGCATCACCTCGGATGCACGCTGCACGTTCTGCTCCAGCAGTGACAGCAGCTCGTCGCGATGATGACTCCGGTCTGCCTGAAACTCGGACTCCCGCTGCCGCGCATCGCTCCCACCGGTAATACCGGCAACCGCCCATTGATTGAGATTCCCGCATAAATGCAGAATCAGATTTCCAATGCTGTTGAGTTCTGCCGCAGGACGCCACCAGATCTGATCCTCATCCAACTGGCTCAGACAATGGCGTATTTTATGCAGCGACTGGGTGAGCAGGTGCTGGAATTCCTGGATGACCTGCTGCGAGAGATCATCTGACGAGGATGGCATTTGCCGCTCCCTTACTGCTCGCTCCGGCTCGTATCACAGCAAACCCCTGATACTAAGTCAGACGCGGTCCAAGACCGTTTGCCAGATGGTTAATAATCCCGGCCACAGCTCCCAGGTACTTATTCCCTTTCGAACGTTCAATCTCACAGGAACTGGAGGACGGCTTCAGTGCCCGGTTCTTGGCCAGATTACACATTCTGTCGAAGACATCATCCTGCAGGTCGAACAGTCGCGAGGTAATGAAGATATTCGAAGGATTGAAGATGTTAATCGCTGCAGCCACACCGATTCCCAGAAACTCGATCGTGCGATCCAGTTCCTCAGTGATATCGAGTTCACCCTGCTTGACCAGCTCCTTAATCGCATCGAAGTCGAGTTCCTTACCCACTCGCTTGGAGACATAATGGGTCAAAGCCATGTCGGTCGCGACGGTTTCCAGGCATCCCTGATTTCCACATCCACAAACCCGTCCCCCTTCCGGTTCGACGGTGATGTGGGCAATCTCGCCAGCCAGACCATGCTGACCATCCAGCAACTGTCCACCGGTAAAGGCCCCCATACCAAACCCGGAAGTCACATCCAGACTGACGAAGTCTTCCAGGTCCTGACCGGCACCATAAGTTTTTTCTGACAGACACAACGAAGTCGATTTCTGTACCAGAATGCATTCTAAATCGGTCTTCGCTGCAATATCGACGGCGGGGGCCTGGCCATCCACAATGTGCAGGTTCGAGGCCAGGAAGATCCGGCCATCGTTGCTGTTGACCAGACCGGGAACCGTGATCCCCACCCCCAGGGCCGGAATCTCTTCTTTCTGGACCAGATTCAGAATCTTATTGGAGATCGTATCAATCAACTCTTCATAGCTCTGGGGAGTTTTGAACTGATCGAGCTTTTCTTCGTGCAGGAAACCATCCAGTCCGGAAGCCACGATCGAACAGTAATCCCAGTCCAGTACCACACCAATGACCTGGGCACTGAAGCGGGGCAACTGCAAAAGCTTACCGGGCCGACCCACTGAAAATTCCGCCGTTTCACGCTCCTCCAGCAACCCCGCATCCAGCAGGGCACTGACAGCTTTGGAAACCGTGGGAGCACTGATGCCAGAACAACGCATCACATCAGCACGTGTTAATGTTCCCTGGCTCTGGATAACTTCCAAAACCTTACGAACGTTCATTTTTCGTAACAAGCTAGGGCGGTGTGGGGATTGCATAGTCACTCTACGTATTAAGAAAGAAATGGAATTACAACGACAGGTCGTCGAAATGAATCAAAAAATCACTCGGTAATCATTACTAAAAGTGAGATCGGGCTCTTTCCAGACTGGCGAAACTAGAGAGCACTTGATGCAGGATTTTGAACTTCCTGCTGTTGTAACTTTATATGATACGGAATCTTCACATAATTACAAACGCGAACCAAAAAGAAGGTATTCATTTTTTCATCTCGCTCTTTTTGGAGGCGGGGTTTCAGATATGAAACTGCAGAGGAGCACAACAGCCACAGCACTGAACATACAGACCCGGCTGATCACATAGAAGACAACTCGGGCCTGCTTGAGTTGACAACTACCACGCATGATCAACCGGGTAATACTAGAGAACTAACCAGTTCAGCGCTAAAACACTGTCGAAATTGAAATTTTTTCGAAGAAAGGTAAGTAAATACACTAATTATCAGGTTAATAAACTATAAATTCAGTTGGAACTGAAGTGTGGAGGTATATCACTTAAAAGTGGATCCCCAAGTCAAAATAGAATCCCGCAATCGATACGACCGGAATGGGGCCCTTTAGAACGTCCCTCATCCTGACCAACGGACCGGTGTAATCAGATAACCAGCCCGTTTCATTTGAACATCCTTCACTACGCCATCCCCTCGGCTTCAGTGGGCTCCGAATCGGAAAACCGGCCTGATTCGAGTAATCAGCCCCTGGTTCAGGCCTCACAATGAAAAAAACCTCGAGACAGGCTGCTGTCTCGAGGTCGGATTCAGAGGGTCAATCAGGCGGGAATCAGGATTCGACTCCCGCGAGACTCTCGTTGTAGAGGTGCACGTCGCGGCTGGGATAGGGAATCGTAAATCCGCGTTCATCAAACCCCAGCTTGATCCGCTCCGTCAGGTCCCACCGCGTGGCCCAGTAGTCGGCATTCTTGACCCAGGGACGGACCACAAAATTCACGCTGCTGTCAGCCAGTTCACTGACCGCAACCACCGGCTCCGGATCTTCAAGAATGCGTCCATCTCCGTGGACGAGTTCTTCCAGAAAAGCTTTGACCGCTTTCAGATCATCGTCATAGCCACACCCGACCACCAGATCGATGCGACGATTCTCTTTGATCGAAAAGTTACGAATCGTGCCTCCCGTGATTTGTCCGTTCGGTACCACAATCGCAATGTTATCACCGGTTCGCAGCGAAGTGGTAAAGATTTGAATCTCCTCAACAATACCTGCGGTCCCCCCTGCTTCGATGTAATCTCCCACGCGGAACGGCTTGAACAGAATCAGCATCACACCCGAAGCAAAATTACTCAGCGTGCCCTGGAAGGCCATCCCCACTGCGAAACCGGCTGCCGCCAGCACCGCTGCCAGGGAAGTGGTATCGATCCCCAGCTCCGAAAGTGCCGCCAGAATGACAATTACTAACAGGAGGGAATAAATGATATTCGACAGGAAGCGGGCCAGGGTCTCATCGACCTTTGCCTGTTTCATCAACCGGTTACAAAAGCGGCTCAGTATATTGGCAATCCATTTCCCGATCAGTAAGACGGCCAGGGCGACTACCAGATTGATCGCAAACTGCATCCCCTCGGTTGTCAGAGAGGTCTTGACGGTCTCCCAGAGCATATTCACCTTCGCCACGGGATCTTCGGAAATCGTTGTTGTTTTCTGAGCCAGGATTGACCACATAGTCGGGTCCCTTCTTCGAATTTGAGAATTGAAATGAGGCTGGAATTGAGCATACCACACTGACAGCGCAGCTCTGATCGCCGGGAGCTTCTGCCGAACGACTTGATTCTAGGCGGTTTTCTGCAGGAGTCCAACTTCGATTTTCAGAATTTTCCCTGCCTGATTCACACTGACAGCACAGGCACAAACTGCAATAATAACTCCATATCTTCGATGTGACTGACGGAGATCCCTCCTGTCAGTCACATCATTCCATTCGAGTTCGTATTGACCCCCGTTTGCAGGAAGCAATCACGATGTCATTCCCGCGCCGTCTCACTTATCCTTTTCCGCTCTGCCTGACGCTCTGCCTGGTCCTGACAGGAGGCCCTGTTCTCAAAGCCGCAGACACGGATCAGGTCCTCGTGACCGTCAATGGCCAGCCGGTCACGCAGGCCGACCTGAATTTTGCCAGGCTCTCCCGTGGCATCACGGGCAATCAGCAGGCGGTAAACAAACAGCTGCTGGAGAACCTGGTCGATCAGCGGCTGATCCGGGAATTCCTGGCTCAGCAGAAAATCACCGTTCCGCCGAAACAGCTGGATGAAAGCGTGCTCAAAGTCGAAAAATTTATCCGCAAGAAAGGGGACGACCCGCATCAGGTTCTCACCAAGATGGGTTTCACGCCTGAGAAACTTCGCGCCGCAATTGCGCTCCCGCTGGCCTGGAACATCTATGCCCAACGCGAAATCTCACTGGAGAAATTGCAGAACTATTTCGACGCCCATCGCGAAGAACTGGATGGCACACGGGTCGCAGCCAGCCACATCCTGTTGAAGTTACCTGCCAATGCATCTTCCGACGAGATCCGGAATGCGAAACAGAAACTGGCCGACCTGCGTCAACAGATCCAATCGGGGAAACTGAGCTTCGCAGAGGCCGCGGCTCAGTATTCGGAAGCCCCCAGTAAAACCGACGGCGGCAAACTGGTCACTTCTGCCTACCGGGGGAAAATGCCCCTCGTACTCACACAGCATGTCTTTCCGTTGAAAGAGGGAGAAATCAGCGAACCGTTTCAGTCCCCCTTTGGCATGCATCTCATCATCCTCGACAAAAAACACCCCGGCCAGTTCAGCCTGGAAGATGTCCGCGGAGAAATCTATCAGATTCTCTCTTCCGCGCTGTATGATCAGACCGTCCAGAAATTACGCGGCACTGCCAAAATCGAATGGACGGCGGAGACAAAATCGTAACCCAGGCGCTCATCAACCGACCTTATTCTCCTCTGGAATCGCTGCTCCATGTCGAGCTTATCTCTCATTAATTCGATTGTCATCACAGGTCAGCAACCGGGACCGCACTTGCTCATTCTGGGTGGCGTTCACGGCGACGAATACGAACCGATGGCCGCCATCCGCAGCCTCAAGAAGTTAATCGAACCAGAGGAGCTGAGCGGCAAAGTCACGCTGGTCCCCGTGGTCAACCAGCCCGCCTACGAACGCAGCAGCCGCTGTGGTCCGGACGAACTGGATCTGGCACGTACCTTTCCCGGTGCTCCCGATGGTTCCATCTCCCAGCAGATCGCGCATCAGGCGACACAATTGATCGAGTCAGCCGACTACCTGATCGATCTGCATACGGGAGGCCTGATTTCCGATCTGGCCCCCTTCTCCGGTTACTGCCTGCACTCAGATCAGACCATCCTCGAAACACAGCGCAAGATGGCCCGTGCGTTCGGCCTCCCGGTCGTCTGGGGAACCTCCGCGGAACTGCAGGGCCGCTCCCTCTCCGCAGCCCGCGATGCAGGTGTCCCCGCGATCTACGCCGAATGGGGAGGCGGCAGCCGCTGTCTTCCTGAAGCCGTCTCCGGTTATGCCGCCGGCTGTCTGTCCGTCATGTCGGCCCTGGGCATGCAAGAGACTCCCGTGAAGACTCAGCCGATCCAGTACCATATCGAAGACAACCGTGAACAGAGCGGACACCTGCAGCTGCAGAACCATGCGCCCGTCTCGGGCTTTTTTGAACCCGCCGTCAAGTTAATGGAAACGGTACAGGCAGGAGATTCACTGGGAACCATCTGCTCGCTCCTGGGAGATGAAATCACCACGATTACAGCCAGCCAGACCGGCGTGATCCTGGGACTCCGGACCCTGCCCTATGTGAAACAGGATGAGTGGCTGGCGGTGATTCTGGAAACCGATCGTCCTGCCCCCAGTACTGACTCCCCCTGATTCAAACACAGACAAACCAAAATGAGAGACGGAAAGGACCTCAACATGAATCCGCAACCGGTCGCCATGATCACAGGAGCCGCGGGAGGCATCGGAGGGGAAACCGCCGTCCGTTTCGCGGAACAGGGCTATGACTGCGTGCTGCTCGCCCTCCCGTCCGAAGATCTCAGCCCCGTCACCAGTCGCATTCAGGACACCGGTCGTCAGTTCCTGATCTGCACCGGCGACCTCTCAGACCTGGAGTACGCCCGGTCGGCCGTCGAACAGTGCATGTCGGCCTGGGGACGGATTGACGTCCTCGTCAACAATGCCGCCTGGCGCGAGATCACCACCATGCGCAACATCGAACTGACCAGCTGGGAAAAAACACTCCGCGTCTGTCTGACCGCCCCCGCTTTTCTCGCACGCTGGTGTGCCGCACAGATGGAACCCCGGGGACAGGGAGTGATCATCAACGTCTCCAGCATTCAGTCTCAGATGGCAGCCGGTATCAGCCCGGCTTACGTCGCCGCCAAAGGAGCTCTGGATTCTCTGACCTACGAGCTGGCGACCCTGTATGGCCCCTCAGGCATCCGCGTACTCAGTGTGAACCCCGGTGCGATCGACACCGCCATGGGACAGGACATCGCCGTCGATCAACAGGAAACCGCAACAAAGATTCGACAGGCCTCCGAAGACATGATTCCCCTCCGGCGCTGGGCTCACCCGCGCGAAATCGCCCGCAGTATCGTGATGCTGGCAGGCAACGATGCCAGCTATCTCACCGGAACCTCCGTCACCATCGACGGCGGCTGGAAACAGCAGTGCTCGCCCTACTCCGTGAAACACCTGCAAATCCCCGATCAGTTCCCTGAAGAATAAATCTGCAGGGATGCTCTAACCCAACAGGCGGACCGCAATTCGAATCGCCCCCAGACTGGGATCGTCCACGCACTCGACTGCCAGTGGTGCGAGCTGTTCATTGGCAAGACGCTCCAGCAGAGAGACCCGATAATCACGCTGATGCAGTAAAATCCCCCCGGTCAGCGCCAGGGCATACTCATCTGCTTTGAAATGCAGCCGTCGGGCCACCGCCAGCACCAGTTCCGCTAACTCGTTAACTCCCTGTTCCAGAATCGAGCGGGCCACCGGGTCGTCCTCTGCAGCCGCTGCAAATACCAGTCGAGACAAGCGTGCCACTTCGCTCCGATCTCCCGGGTCCTGATAGACATAACCGATCAGTTCCTCAGACGCTGTTAAACCTAGAGCCTGCAGGATACGGGATTGCAGCAGCGTCTCTGGTCCCCGTCCGTCCACCGCTTTCAGAACGGCCTTGATTGCCGCGATCGCCAGTTGATACCCGCCTCCTTCATCACCCAGCAGATAGCCCCAGCCTCCGGCACGCACTTCGGTTCCAGTCGCATCTTTCCCAAACGCCAGCGAACCCGTTCCTGCAATCAAAGCCACTCCCGTTCCTTGAGGAGTACCAGCCGCCAGCACCGTTTCGGCATCGGTCACCACGACCACTTCATCTGCAATCTGGTTCTGCACCGCCCACTCTGCCCAGGCGTTCTGCTCGGTTGGTCGTCCCGCGCCTGACATCCCCATGCAGAGTACCGCTGCCTGATGCTCTTTCGCCCCCGCCGACTGAAATGCACGTTCGATCGCCAGCTTTAATTCGATTGCCGCTGCTTCGAGACCGACGGCATTCAGATTCGAAGCCCCCGCGGTGCCCCGCCCCACGACATGGAATTCGTGATCATCCGAGACCACCGCCAGTGCCGCGGTCGTTTTCGAGCCGCCTCCGTCGATCCCCAGCACCAGCTGTCGGGAGTGTAATGACGTCATACGATGACTTTCCTAAACATGCTCGCCCTCAATCATTAGCCTGCGGCTCAGTCACCGGCCGCTTCCAGCACCCGTCGCAGCTGACCGCCCGCCTGTTTGAGCAGTTCCTCCGCTCGCTCAGGAGAAACATTCCGCTTCACACTGACAATCGCTGTCTTCAACTCGCCATGACACTCTTCCAGAACCACCTCCGCTTCTTCGCGCGGCAGATCCGTAAAAGCAATCAGGATCCGAATCGAACGGTCGACCAGTTTCTGATTCGTCGCCCGCAGATCAACCATCAGGTTGCCATACGTTTTTCCGATCCGCACCATGGCTCCAGTGGTCAGCATGTTCAACACCATTTTGGTCGCAGTCCCCGCCTTCAGACGCGTCGAACCGGTCACCACCTCCGGCCCCACGACCGGACAGATGGTCAGATCCGCCACCTCCGCCAGCTGATTCTGCTGATTGCAGGTAAAGGCGATCGCTGCTGCCCCCTGCTCGCGGGCATACTTCAAGGCAGCGATCACATAAGGCGTGCGTCCACTCGTCGCGATCCCCACCAGAACATCGTCTTTGTTCAGATCGAGTTCCTGCAAATCAGCAATCGCAAACTCTGGATGATCCTCGGCCCCCTCAACGGCATTCGTCAGAGCCACCCTGCCCCCCGCAATCAGCCCCACGACCTGCTCGGGCGGACTGTTAAACGTCGGCGGACACTCACTCGCATCCAGAACGCCCAGCCGCCCCGAAGTCCCGGCACCGATGTAAACCAGACGACCTCCCCGTTGAAAAGCATCCGCGATCAGATCAACGGCGGCAGCAATCGTTTTTGATTCTTTCGCGACCGCCGCAGCCACGCTGGCATCCTGCGCGTTCATCAACTGAACGATTTCCAGGCTGCTCATGGCATCGATCCGGTCGGAATCCGGGTTGCGTTGTTCGGTCGTTAAATGCTCTAACATCATCGTTTGCCTGTTCGAACGGGAAGCGGACAGCTACTATGATAACCGGGATTCTGAATCCCGAAAGGATGCACTTTGCCAATCTCTGTGTTGGCGTTGAAAAATGTGTCCGCGACAACTCCTGTCATGCGTTCTGCCCATCATCACTCGTTCAAGATGAAACGGATTGCACTGTGAATATCGCCATCGGAAATGTCGATCTGATCATCCTGGCTCTCTACCTCGCCGGTGTCATCTGGTTCGGATCCTGGATCGGAGGCAAACAGAAAGACCTCTCCGATTATCTGCTCGGCGGAAAAACACTTCCCTGGTGGGCCATCCTCGGTTCAATTGTGGCCACCGAAACCAGCACCGTCACCTTTCTGAGTGTGCCGGGCATCGCTTATCAACCGGACGGTAACCTCCAGTTCCTGCAGCTTCCCCTGGGCTATATTGTGGGACGTTTCCTGGTCATCGTGTTTCTACTCCCCCTCTATTTTCGCGGTGAAATCTATTCGGCTTATGAAGTCTTCAAAAAACGGTTCGGCGGCAAGACGGAACGACTCTCTTCACTCACCTTTATCGTGATGCGCACCCTGGCCGACGGACTGCGACTCTACCTGACGGCACTCGTCCTGGAAAAAGTGGTCGGCATCCCGATCTCTGCCTGCGTGGTCGTCATCGGTATCGGCACGATCATTTATACCTGCCTGGGAGGGATGAAATCGGTCGTCTGGAACGACTGCCTGCAGTTTGTGATCTACATCGCCGGCGCCCTGTTTGCCTTTGGCGTCATCATTGAATCCCTGCCTGACGGCTGGAGCGGTTATCAGCAGTTCGCAGTCACCAATCACAAATGGGCGATGTTCGACTTCGAGTGGGACCTGTCTAAGACGTACACATTCTGGGCCGGACTGGTGGGAGGCATGTTCCTCTCCATGGCAACCCATGGGGCCGACCAGTTGATGATCCAGCGCTACCTCGGCGCCCGCAACCAGCGCGACGCCGCCCGGGCACTCGGCTTCAGCGGCTTTGTGGTCTTCCTGCAGTTCGCCCTGTTTCTGCTGCTGGGTATCGGCCTGGCGGCCTTCTATCAAAGTTTCCCGCCGGCGACTCCGTTCGAAAAGCCAGATGAAGTCTTCGCCACCTTCATCATCGACAACCTCCCCAAAGGCATTAAAGGGCTCACGCTGGCAGCCGTCTTTGCCGCCGCGATGTCGACGCTCTCCAGTTCACTCAGTTCCACTACCAGTGCACTGGTCAACGACTTTTATCTGCCGCTGACCTCCACCACGAAACAACAGTCGGAGCTGGTACGGATCAGCCGTGTGTTCACGGTCCTGTTCGGACTGGCACAAATCTTTGTCGGAATCGCCAGCCAGTCCATCGAAAGCAGCGTCGTCGGAAACGTACTCGCGATTGCCGGCATCTCTACGGGCCTGATCCTCGGCATCTTCTTTTTAGCCACTTTCAGCCAGCGGGCCTCCCAGGCATCAGCCCTGTTCGGCTTTCTCGTCGGATTAGCCACAGTGCTGTATGTGGCGTTCGGGATCAAAGGCACAGTCGCCTGGCCCTGGTATACGCTCATCGGCGCCAGCACGGTCTTTATCTTCGGCATCATCAGCAGTCGCTTCCTGCCAGCTTCTCAACAGACACATACAGAAATGGAAGAATAATCACTGACCGCGCCAGAGCAGATGATCTGCGATCTCCAGCTGTGCCTGAGCGTCAGCAATCTCACTTTTGAAACGCCGCGCATCGACCGGATAGCCTTTGGTCGGTTTGATATCCGGCACATGTTCCGACCAGAACTGGTTGAACTGTTCCATCATCACTTCCCGCGTGTACTTACAGACCATCGAGGAAACAGCGACCGGAAAATGTGCTTCGGCCTTGGTCTGGAAGCGAATCTCCGTCGCCCCCACGCGATACACGCTCCGCGCGGTCGACTCCTCCACGCGAAAGATCATCTCCCCATCCAGGATCTCATCCAGAAATTCATCGTAGCGGTTCCGACCGCCGTGCTTATCGCCAATAATCAGTGTCGGTGCATCACTCTCCCGATCCCAGACCCGCGTCAGCAGCCGCATACAGAGTCGCGTCAGCATCACACCTTTACTGCCATACTCGCTGCAGAGGTGATTGAATCGCTCGGGTAACACAATCTCCGAACAGATCGCCCTGAGCTGGATTCCCGCCTCTTCCAGTGCCGCCTTCAGGTTCTTCCCGGAGTCACTCATCGCCTCTGCTTCGACAACCGTTGGCAGAGCAAACCGGTCGTCGCCGTTCCAGGGATGCTGCTGAATCTCTTCCAGATGCGCGGGCGAAGCGACCAGCAACTGCCAGAGCTTTCCCAGTGAATCGACCTGGCTTTCACCATTAAGAACCTGCAGAAAAGGGAACGTCGAGCGTTCCAGCGGCCCCAGTCCCTTCGCCGAGGAATGCACGTCCTTCGAATCAGCGACATGCAGCAGATCGGATTTCCGGGACGGACGACTGTTGGAAACGACAGACTCCAGCGCCTGCCAGAAATCAAAGTCGCGCGGATCCCCGGGCACTTCCCACAAGCAGGCAGTAATCACAAGTGGCCCCAGATTTGGCCCATAGCCGGCTTCGTCCATGCCAATCAGGTAACCCATTTTCGCTCCATCCCCTGTTTCGAAACACGTATGACCTGCTGACCACCGGCGACACACCGGGCTGCCTGCAGGTTGATTCTTGAAACAGTGTCATCATAGGCGAAGGGAGTGTTCCCTGAAACGAAGACCGCCTGAAAAAGCGAATCGAGACAGAAATCCCGGCGACTTGCTACTCAAACCGCATCAGGCCGAACGTATCCGGTCGAGGCGAGGTCGTCAGCGGATGATTCCAGCCTTCCAGACCCAGCGCCGGGAGAATTCGCACTACCGAAAATCCCCAGGTGCTTCGCTTAACCCGTGTCTCCGGTGCGAGCTCGCTGAGCGGTATCGCAAACTCGGTCCGCCAGTGCCGCCGGTCTTTCTCGCGGGCCACGTACCAGCGGGGATTCCAGCTCTGATCGATCCAGCAGCTGTCGCGCGTCCACCCGCGGTGATCGACTTCCAGCTGATAATAGGTCGTGTAATCCCGATCGATATCAAAAGCGAAAGCCAGGCGGTCCTGCCGTTTCAGATCCGCGTCGTAGCTGCGTCCGGAATCGGGAGCCGCGGGATATTCCAGTTCGTCCCGAATCGGAATACTGGCAGCCACATACAGGTATTCTCTGTCATACGACATCAGCACAAACGGACGATCCAGCGGATTGGCGCCGACAGCAGCCGCCCCCTCCCCCTTGTCTGCGGGTTTCGCGGTGAGATGTAATTCCTCGGCGGACTGCCAGCATTCATCGGACAGCAGCCCATCCAGCACCGGTCGCGTCTTGGTGAATTTACAGAGATACACGGGACGCGGCGGGGCACTGGCCGGATGCAGCAGCCAGTTTTCCGCCTTCGCAATCTTCTTCCATGACTCATTGGCCGCGGGGGTATGATAATTCAGAAAGATATCGTCTGCCTTACCATGCGAACCGATCAGGCGATACAGCGACGCCAGCGGAATCTGTACCTCCGGCGTTTCATAAAAAGCCGGTGCGTACTGTTGAAACCAGCGCACCGCCGCCAGGGCCTGCTTCTTCCAGTTTTCGTCCGTCTGCGTCCGCCAGTTCTGGGGTGCCCCGGTATTGATCTGCCCCACCTGCCGAACCGTCTCCAGAAGGGAAGCGGTTGACGGATCCGAAAACCGCGATGCGTTCTGCACCTGATTCGACACCTGCTCGGGAGAATTGGTAGACCGGCTCCGCTCTACAGCCACCTTTTGATTTCGCTGCCAGGCAATTTCTTCACTCGACCAGAGTTGAAACAGCCAGAGCATCGCCCGTACTGCCTCTGGTTCCTGTGGATACTGCTCCACCAGTTCCCGGCAGGTCGCTTCGGCTTTATCCAGATCCTGATGTTTGATGTACTCCTGGGCCAGCTGCTCCAGCTGCAATGCTGCCTGCCGGCGGGACAGTCCCTGGGTCATTGTTTTCAGATGCGACATCAGTTGGGCGGATAGCTGGGGATCATTGATCAGCTTTGCAGCGATCGATTTCAAATTCCGCTGACGTTCGGCCAGTTTCCGATTTCGCTCTTCATCGGCAGCACTGATTTCGGGAAGTTGTCGTCGCGCTGCTGAACCCGGAGCAAGTGCAATCCCGGCAAACAGGGTGCCCCCTGAAATCACAGTCTGTGTCCCCGAGCCGTCTGCTGCATCCACGTCGATCTGCCGATACACGCTGCGGCTTTCCTCACCAGCCACATCCTTACCCAGGATCTGTTTCCCGGACGAAGCAGCCGTCGCAGCCGTCAAACCCAGCCGGGAGAGATACTCGTCTGCCTCGACAGAGACATGCCCTGAACTTCCCGGCGGCAACCGCAGAAAGACTTTCTTGACCTTCCAGGGATTCAGCCCCGCCTGCTCGCGATGTTCCAGATAACGGCTCCCATCGGCGGCATAGCGGACCGCCTGCAGCATCGCATCTTTCATCAGGGTCGACGCCGCATCCTTCCCCCGCGGCTGATCGATGATCAGCACATCAGGCCGCCAGGTCCGCAGCTGAGCCACGAAGCGACTCAACGTTACCGGGGCCAGCCGACCTTCCGTATGCTTATTCCATTCTTCAATCAGGCGGTCGGCATTCTGCTCCAGTTCCGGAATCTCAACCGGAAATCGCCAGTCCTGCTGACCGACCGAAGCGCCGACGCTGACCACCGCTTCACCGAGCCGTAAATCCAGATCCTGGAACCGGGGCCCCTCCGGACCAAGGTCGCGTCGAATCGGCAGCATCACCATACTCCGGTAGCCCTGGTCGCCTGCATATTTACTCAACATCTCAAACGAGATCTGCTCGGGCTGCGCGTGCACACACATCAACGCCACGCGACGCGCAGTGCCATGATTCGACTGCCACGACAGACCACCGTCGCGCGTATGTAAGATGGTTCCCAGTGCGCCGACCGCATAGCCGGTCTGCTCATCGACAAAATCAATTGATGACAGCGGAGTACTCTGTCCCGTCCACTGTTGCTGCCAGGTCTGACCTCCGTCGGCGGAATGCCAGATCACCGATCCCGGATCGCCGGCGACCCAGATCTGATTTCCGCGCACTTCGACGGCTTTGAAATCGGTAAAATCTTTCAGAGGATCGGGCAGTGCCCCGGCAGGCATTTCCCAGACCAGGCCCCGGTTCATTGTTTTCCGTAATAACGCCCCATCGCCCACCATCCAGCCGGTCGTGGTCAGTGGAACTTGAATATTCTGAATGCCACGCAGTCCCTGAGGCGGAAACCGGGGCGGCAACACACCCCCGCCCCCCACCAGCGTCAGGCGTCCCTGAGCACCGGCGACGACGCCGGTCTGTTCATCAAAAAACGCGGCACTGCGATAGCCGGGAGATTCATAGCCGGTAATATCCTGCCAGGTTTTTCCGCCATCTTCGGTTTTGAAGATCCCGCTGGCATGCTGCACCGAAGCGTCACCAACCACGACCCCTTCTTTCATCCCGAAGAACCGCACATAGTGCAGTCGCGGCAGACGCTTCTGAATCAGTTCGGTCCAGGTCTGGCCCCCATCTTTCGTAAACAGCAGGACGCCCTGGTTCAGGTGACCGTAAGGCGCGGTCCCTCCCCCGGCAATCCAGCCAATCTGATCGGTGACAAAGCAGATGTGTCTCAATGGACAATCCACGGGGCTCGGCACAAACTGCCAGCTCTGTCCGCCGTCAACAGTTTTGCGAATCACACCCCGGTCGCCAACCGCCCAGCCGATTTTGGGTCCCAGAAACTGAACCGCGTGCAGATTCGCATCATCGAGCAGAGGCGAACCTGCTGCCCCCGATCCCGTGTCTGCCTGAAGCGAGGAGGTCACACTCAGGAAACAGAGCGACAGCAGAACTTCCAGGAAGGCCACACGCAGGGAGAAATGAGCATACCGGCGGTTGAAAATCAGCATCGGACATCCTTGTTCGAATCGATTCAGGTCGTCAGCAACAGCCAGGTTTCCGTATTCCACGGAAGTGAACTGCTGCGACGGTCAAAAACGGGACGTAGTTTACAAAAATGCAGATTTTACGGGGAGGGAAGTTTGAACTCATTGCAGGTCCATTTTCACAAAATCCCTGTATTTTCACCCCGAGATTGGTATCCGCGTCCCTTGATGGCCCCACCCGGATTGTTATACTGGGAAATCCTCGACATTCAGACTGTTTTCAGGCACTTGTACAGGTAATCGAAAGCAGCTGCAAGACGAGCCCAAGTGGCGGAATTGGCAGACGCGCTAGCTTGAGGGGCTAGTGGGGGTAATCCCCGTGGAGGTTCGAGTCCTCTCTTGGGCACTAAATTATTAAAGGACTTAGGGCTATTCAGCCCTGAGTCCTTTTTTTATTGAATGGACTCACCGCGGACAAATCGCGGACAAAATTTCAATGAGATTGGAATTACATTTGAGGTCATGGTCTCACCTCTCCAGCCCAATAACGAATTAACACTATCATACCTCGAGGGATGCTGGCGAGCGACCAGTTTAACCGAAAACAAGCCTCCTGTGCCTGATAAGAAGTGCCAGCATAAACGGCGTTTTTCGGGGTCATATAAAAGGATCGAGTTGATAAGAATTTGGAAACAACTCGATCTTGACCACCACTCGATGTGGCTGATGCGTTTGAGTTAACGTATCGCACTAGTGGTCACCCAAGAGTTTGTACAGTTCCGAAAATGCGAAAAAAAATGAAACCGAGAGTTGTCTTAGTGCCAAGAATGCGACATACTGACATACTGTACAAATTGCCGTAACGTCTGCGGAGAAATGCTCAATGGCACGTCGCAAAATCAAGATCAATTTGCCAGGATTGTTACGGATGCTGGGCGAGAACATTTACGCCGAGCCGGACGTAGCCGTACGCGAGATGATTCAGAACGCCCACGATACGTCTATCATTCGCACGACCCTCGATGAATCATTCTCAAACCCATCAATCGAGGTCACATTCAACCACGAGCAGGGTACGTTGACCTTCGCAGACAACGGCGCGGGCATGACCGAGGACGAATTGCATAAGAACCTTTCCACCGTCGGCGAAAGTTTTACTCGTATCCAGAGGGACGAACTGCACGGTGCCAACGCCGAGAAATCCGCGTTGTTGATCGGCCAATTTGGAATCGGGTTGCTGTCGGCATTCTCTATCTCCGAGCGAGTCGAGGTCTATACCCGCTCGTACCAACACGATCAGACTGGGTGCTTTTGGAGTTGCGAAGGTGACATTCACTACACGACCGAATTGTATGACAAACCTGAGGTTGGTACGCGCATCGTGCTGTACCTGCTGGACAGTAAGATGGAATTGCTCGACGAAAAGCGGCTCCGTCAGGCTATCAAGAAATACGCCGATTTCCTCTCGGTCCCCATCTTGCTTCAGGGCAAGCAAGTGAACTCTACTACTCCTCCCTGGGAAGAGGATGAAGGTCAGACCGACTTGCACGAGTACATCCAATCCCGTTGGGGCCTGTTCCCGCTGGGGCTAATCCCGTTCAACTCGGCCAGCGCACAATCCGAAGATGGCCAGCCGTTGCCCAACGTTTCAGGTCTGTTGTTCATTCCACTGATCCCCTTTGAGTTGACGCGAGATTTTGGCGAAGTCGATGTGTACATCACACGTATGTTCATCAAAGCCAACGACAAGGAACTGCTGCCCCACTGGGCACGGTTCGTTAAGGGTGTGATCAACACCTCAGAGCTAACCCCCACACTCAGCCGCGGCGAGGTCATCATTGACGAGGCCTACCGTCGCGTGCAAGACTTGCTGGGTGGCATTATTATTGCCTATCTCAGAATGCTCCAGCAGAAGGATGTCGAGAAACTCAAATTACTGGTTGGAGCATACAACAACACGATCAAGGCCCGCGCACTGGAAGACGACGCTTTCTTCGATGCCATCTGTGATCTGGTCCGCGTCAATACTGACCTAGGCCATATTACGATCCAGGAATACTTGGAGAAATCCGATAACGTGATTTACTACTTTGCTGAGAGCGGTTCCGGCACGCAGCACAAGCTGTTGTTCTCGCACAAAGGCCTGCCGGTGATCGACGCCAGTTGGGGCATGGAAGAATACTTCCTGGAAGCGTATGCCAAGCGCAAGGGCCTGAAGGTCGAGAGGCTGGCCGCCGATTCCGGAGTAATTTTCCGGGAGCCGGACACGGTTAGTGGAAAGTGGGAAACGCTGGAACTGGCGTTCAAGCAGCGGATCGGGAAGGAAGCCCGCGCAGTCGAGTTTGAGCCAGAAACCGTGCCTGCGGTGCTGGTTGCCCGACCGCTACAGCAGGAGGACAAGGAACTGGCGAATATCAACGCAGTTGGTGCACAAACGGGGGTCAGCAGCGACGCGATCAAGCAGATGTTTCAGAAGATGGCCAAGTCCAAGAGTCTACGTGTGTCGGAATCCGATACATTCCTGCACTTGAATATCAAGAATCCACTGATTAACCAGCTTCGCGATATGCCTCGTTCGGAGACTTTCGACCTGGCGCTGAACTGCATTTATAACAACTCCTTGATGTTCGCGCATCATTATGTATCAGCTGACAATGCAGAGGTCATCTTCGAGGCCAACAACCGGGCCTTTTCGGCTATGATTGCCAACGCACAAGCCCTGACAAAACAGCAAGAAGCTCTGGCTAAGGTTGAAAGGGAACGAGATGAATTAACTCGGCGTATTCCGCATTGGTCGTTACCTTCACAAAGAACGATCGTCGAACTAAGTTTGCGCACCAAATTCCAAAGCTTCGATGAAGATATAGAAAACCAAATTGTGAAAAGGATTCAATCTTTAGTAACTTTAGCGCCACCTATTGTTACACTTGGGAGTTACTCTGGTAGTACAAAATTCGCTATCGAATTAACCGTTGAACAGGCATCCCAACTGTTGTTTCTATTTCAGTCTGGCAAATTGGAAGACCTTGGAATAAGCGATATTCGGGTTCTTGCTGATGCTGCAGTAACTGGAATTGTCGAAGAGAAAACGCAGCGCAGTGCATACGATGTATTTCTCTGCCATAACACCAATGACAAGACAGAGGTGCGCAGAATTGGAATATATCTACGGTCACGGGGTATTCTCCCTTGGCTGGATGATTGGGAGTTGCGACCAGGTATCCCTTGGCAGGATGAGCTTCAAAAACATATTGAAAAAATCCCATCGGCCGCAGTGTTCGTAGGTGATTCGGAGGTCGGGCCGTGGCAGAATATAGAACTCAACGCTTTCATCAAGGAGTTTATTGACCGGAAATGCCCAGTCATTCCAGTCCTGCTTCGTTCTTGTCGCAGAGAGCCGAAGCTGCCTGTTTTTTTGAATACAATGAAACAGGTAGACTTCAGGAAGAGACGACCTGATCCAATCAGCATGCTGATTTGGGGTATTACCGGTAAGAAACAGTAATGGCAATAGAGCATAGAAATTCAGGGAAATACCATAATGTTGATCCCGCAAGAAATCAAAGCAATGATCGCGCAAACCCGCTCGCAGCACACCGAGTTGGAGGACGTGTCGGATGAGCAGCTTATGATGATGATCGAACAAGCCAAGTCGCCAGAGGCCGAGGGAGACTTGGTTCAGGATTTCGACGAGATGTCGGGCGATGACTGCATCTCGCAGGGACAGAAACTCATCTACCCTGGTCGCTGGGATGAGGCGGAAAGATACTTTTTCGCGGCGTTGGAGAAAGGCGAACTTGAAAGTGACCTGAAAATTCAGTGTATGGCTGTGGAATCATTAGGCGAGCTATGTAGGCTTAGAGGTGATTTCCATCAGGCAATGCAGCTGTCGCAGAAGGCACTTGGCTTGGCGGAGTTGTTGGGTGACCGGCAGATGCAAGCCGTAATCTATAACGGAATTGGTGGACTCTATCGTATGCAGGGCCGATACGGGCAAGCCGCAGATCAATACAAGAAGGTCATGCAGATTAGCAACGAACTCGACGAAAAACAGCTTCGCGCTGCAAGCTACGGTAACTTGGGGATCGTCTACAGAAAACAAGGTGATTTAGCGCAGGCGATTGAAGCACTAGAAAAAAGTCTTACCTTCTCCTTGCGTTTAGGCGATGAGCGCGGCTCCGCCGTAGCATACGACAACCTCGGTATGATCTACCAAGAGCAGGGCCACCACGACCGCGCGATCGAGATGCTGCTGAAAAGTTTGACGATAAGCGACCGTCTGGGCGATGACCTGATTTCCGCGGATAGGTACGGCAACCTCGGTAATGTCCAACGCGAAATTGGCGAATTCGACGAGGCGATCCGTCTGTTCGAAATAGCACTGGGGATTTGCGGGCGGATCGGAGATGAGCCAGGCATGGCTAAGGAATTCTGTAATTTGGCCATCGTATACAGCCAAAAGGGCAACCCGGCCAAAGCTCTGATGTACTATGACAAGTCGCTGAAGATTGACGAACGCATTGGCGATCAGCACGGTGCCGCCATTTCATACTTCAATCTGGCCACTCTATACCGTCAGATCGGAGACCGCGATCAGGCCCGTCAGCATTATGAAAAGTCTAAGGCCCTTTGCGAAGCGCTCGATTTGACCCTCGATGCAAAACGGGCCGCGCAGGCGTTGCAGACACTGTAAAGTTGATCGTAGATCAACGATTGGCGTATATAAAAGGTGAAAAGTGAACACCAACCCAGAATTTCGAGCGATTAGCTCCCAACACCCTATACAGAACTCAGAGTTGGCAGCCTGGTCGGATGAACAAATTCTTATGATGCTACGGCGAGCCCACGAGCCGCAAGCTGGGGGAGATTCTATTCGGAATCTGGACAAAATGTCCGCAAGTAAATGCGGCGCGCTGGGCGAAAAACTCTTGAACGCTGGCCGCACGAACGAGGCTGAACAATGTTTTTTTGTGGCGTTGAAGAAAAGCGAGCAGGATGGCGAACTGTTGATTCAGTGTATGGCTGCCATATCGTTGGGGCGTTTGTGTAGGAAACGGGGCGATTCGCAACAGTCGATGACTTTGTTGCAGCAGTCACTGGATCTAGCGGAGCGTTTAGAAGATCAGCGGTTGCAAGGTATTAATTACGGAGAAATCGGCCAACTCTTCCGCATACAGGGACAATACACAAAAGCAGCGGATTACTATAAAAAGTCAATCGAGATTGACCAAGAAATTGGTAACGAACGTGGACAAGCTGTCGGCTTCTGCAATCTGGGCAGTGTCTACTTAAGGCAAGACGATTATGAGAGGGCAATCAAAGCATGTGAGAAGAGTCTTGCCATCTCACTTTCTTTGCGGGACGAAAACTTGACCGCTACATCGTACTGCAATCTCGGTAGTATTTACCAACAGCAGAGCCGCTACGACCGCGCGATCGAGATGCTTCTGAAGAGCCTGGAAATCTCTGATAGCCTGGGCAACGAACAGATTTCCGCCGATGCTTATCACAATCTCGGTAACGTCTACCTCGAAATGGGTCAATTCGACACAGCCATCAGCATACACGAGAAGGCCCTGAATATTTTCCGACGGTTTGAAGATGAGCCAAGGATGGCACAGATTTACTGCAATCTCGCCACTTCGTATCAACACAAAGGTGTTACAGCCAGAGCTTTAGAATACAACGACAAGTCTCTGAAGATCAGCGAACGCATTGGTGATCAGCATGGCGCGGCCATCGTAAACTTAAACTTTGGTAATGTCTACCTCCAGGCTGACGACCTCGATCAGGCCCGGCAGCACTACGCAAAAGCCCAGTCTCTCTTCGAAATGCTCGACCTGTCGCACGAAGCACAAAAGGCTGCTCGGGTGTTGAAAACGCTCTGAAATTGATCGCACCAAGAAGGAAAAACATGATACAATGGAAATCCCGCCAGCAGTCAAAACGGCGATCGTCCAACTCCGCTCGCAACACGCCGAGTTGACAAGCATGTCAGATGAACAGATCTTGATGATGCTCCCGCATGCCCAGACGAAAGCGACATCTGAAAATCCGGTTCAGTATTTGGACAAGATGTTGGCACTTGAGTGCGGTGCACTGGGTGAGCAACTCTTGCGCGTCGGTCGCTGGGACGAAGCCGAACAATGTCTCTTCGCGGCGTTGGAGAAAGGCGAACTTGAAAGTGACCTGAAAATTCAGTGCATGGCTGTCATGGCTCTAGGCCAACTATGTGAGCATCGTGGCGATTTCCCGCAGGCAATGAAGCTGTTGCAGCAGTCACTCGTCTTGTCGGAACGGTTGGGCTATAGGCTGTTGCAAGGCGTAAGCTACAGCAAAATCGGTGATCTCTACTGTATGCGGGGGCAATATCTGCAAGCGGTAAAGCACTACCAGAATGTCATCCAGATTGGCATAGAACTCGACGACGAACAGCTACTAGCTGGAAGCTACCTCAATCTGGGAATCGTCTATGACATTCAAGGTAACTTTGATCGAGCGATTGAGGCATACGAGAAGGGTCTTGCCATGTCGTCGCGGGTTGGTGATGAGCGATTTTCCGCCAGTGCATATTGCAATCTGGGAGAAGTATATCGAAAGCAAGGTCGCTATGGCCGCGCGATCGAGATGCTTCTGAAGAGCCTGGAAATCTCTGATAGTCTGGGCAACGAACTGACTTCCGCCAACTCGTACGGCACGCTTGGCAGCATTTACCGGGAAATGGGCGAATTCGACGAGGCTATCTACATGTTCAAAAAAGTCCTAGAGATCGCCGAGCGGATTGGAGACGAGCCGAAAATGGCAAAGGCTTACGACGGTCTAGCCAGCGTATACCAACAGAAGCGCGACACGCCTAGGGCTCTGGAATACTACGATAAGTCCCTGAAGATTTGCGAACTCACCGGTGATCAGCATACTTCGGCCATTTCATACTTCAACCTGAGCACTCTCTACCGTGAGACGGGTGATCACGATCAAGCCCGGCGATACCACGAAAAGGCCCAGGCTCTCTTCGAAATGCTCAATTTGTCGCGCGAGACACAACAGGCCGTGCAGGCGTTGAAGAAGCTCTGAAATTGTTCACGCCGTAGACGCGCGCCACGCTACATGGTCCTTCGAGGATTACGCAGTTTCTTGATTATAAATGCAAGGTTTAGCTTACAGCGAGTGAAGTGAGGATCGACGCGGCTCATTCCGAGAAAACGGACGTTTTTTAAATTTGCTGTACAATGAGTTTCATACCTTGTTGCGTTTACTCTTTTTTTATCAGCTCAGTATGGCCGCAACTATATATTTTAATCGAAATTAAGCATTGAAAGGCTAATTATGCCGGGTACCATCCATGAGGAAGCTTCTGTCAAGACCGTAGTGAGAAGAACGCGGAATTATCCAACCATCCATCCGGCATCACTCGCC